>CALVHX010000006.1 GCA_944329195.1 uncultured Bacilli bacterium
TTATTAGTCAGAAACATTTTAAATAGTAGTGATATATTTGAATCAAAAAATGAGATAATGGGTAATTTATTTATACAGAAACTCATTGTAAAAAATAAGAAATAATATATAAGCATAAATACGAGTTTATAAATATTTGCGACAATAGAAATTCTTTTCATTCTAAAATAGGAATGGAGAGGTTTTTATTGCGAAAAAAGGAAAATGAAAGAAGTATTAAAAGTACTACAAGATAATTATGAAATAGAAACAGTACAAGATTTAAGAAAAATTACAAAGGACTTATTTAAAGAAATATTAGAGAAGATAATGAATACAGAAGTCAATACTACCAAAGGTACGTATTCAAAAGGTGGTAAGACAACCACTAAAAGATGACTAGACTTTCAGTTTTATTTTTTAAAATAAACATTCCCTTGTTTTATAGTTGATTGGTGGATTACCTATATTATTTCAAAAGTAGATGTTTATATCTCCTAACTGTTTTTTCTTTTACTGCTCGCGCTTACATAGTAGATAGTTTTATATTTATCTTCGTAATGTTGCATAAGCATAAAAAAATCGAAACAGTGTTTCGGTTTTTTTTCCAGAAGTCGTTGTTTTTCTTGTTACTTATTAAGCATGCTTTTTGGCATTTTAGGTTCATCGATTAGCCAAAGTACACAAGCTTTTGTACCAAATGAAGCTGAAACTGAACCAAGCCAAGACAATAATGATGCAAACATATATTCCCTCCTTATCTCATATTCTAATTTTAGGTAGCAACGTAATTTTTATAATTAGAATATGGTAATTGAAACATCCTATATACTAAAGGATGAATCATCAAGATTGCTTCCAATAACCCCACACATATATAATTAGTAATAGATAAATCTCTAAATAATATAATTAGTATCAAATATACTGTGCCAGAAATAACTGATAAAAACTTGTATATTTTTCTTCTTTTTGCATTGATAAGAGGTCTTTTATGCGTATCAGCAGGAGCATATTTAATCAATAAAAGTAAAGATACAACCGCTACTGATATTTTTACGTAAGGAGCAATAACTACATACTTACAAAGAAGCGCACCACCAATGAAAAATAATGATGAAATTATTAAACAATGAATACTTTTTTTGGCATGCATTCCGAAAGCAGTTGTACGTATGATATTATAAAAAATCATAAGAAGTAGTATATCCTTGACAATACCAAGAACAAAACCAACTGCCAGAATTACTAACATTTTAGTAAAAGTAAGATATAGTCCTTCGAGCCCGTAGGCAATTTCTTCTAGTTTCTCTTCATCTATGCTGCTATCTTTATTTTTAATGATTTCCAATGATTTTTTTAAAAATCTCTCTTTCATGAACTAAGTATAGCACCATAAAATACGACAATTTTCAACAATATTTTAATAAAGAACAATAATTCAATAAAGATAATTTGAGTTAACAGCTCGTGAACGATCTTTGAATTATAATTACTCAATTTATAGTTTGATAAAAAAGCAAAGCATCTTGTTAGAAATAAAAAAAAGTAGTATAATATAAATAGAGGTGAATATATGGAATTATACCAATATATAATAATTGTAGCAGTTTTATTATTAATAGCCCTAGCGGTAGTAAAGATAAATAGAAAAGATTTAAAACTAGAATTTAATAAATTAGTTGACTTACTGGGAGGGAAAGATAATATACTAAGTACTGAGGTTGAGATGTCGAGATTTAAAGTTACATTAAAAGATATAAGTAAAGCTAATAAAGATGGAATTTTAAAACTCGGAGCAAAGGGAGTCGTTGAAATTGATGACCAATTGAAGATAATTTTAGGACAAGATGCAAAGAAAATAAAAAAATATATAGATGATTTAAAATAGACATAAAAGAACAAAAAGTTCTTTTTTTTGACATTTTTTGACATTTTTCGACAAACAAAAAGGATATAATGTGGTACATAGAGGTGACAAGATGTCGATGTTTGTAATTGAAAACATATTTTTAAATATAATACTAATAATGTTTCCTATATTAATCTACTTTCTTTTATCGTGTTATAAAGATGAAATTAGTAAACAATTCGACGATTTAATATTAAATATATCTTTGGCAACTTCTCTCTATTTGTGTTTAAAATTTGGCACTATAACAGATGACAATAAAATATTATTATTTTGCAATATACCCATAGTTATAGCATATATGAAGAAAAAGCCAGTTACTGCTATAGTACTATCCATAGTAAATGTTTTATATTGTTATTTTTCATACGATATAGTTTGCTATAGTACGATACTGAAATACATATCTTATTTAATAATTTATTTTCTTGCTATTAAGAAAAGAATTAGTATGGGAAGCTTCATCCTTTGTATTGCTGTATTACAAGGATTCTTTCTTTCATTTGAGTATTTTTTTCAAGAAGATGTAGATGTATTTAAAGATTTTGTCGAATTATTATTTATAGTGTTTTTATATTATTTAGTAGCTTTTTCAATTGTTTATTTATTTAAGCTAATAGAAAAAATTAAAACTCTAAATTCATCGATAAAAGACCTTGAAAAAGATAAGAAAATAAAGGATGCTTTATTCAAATTAACTCACGAAATAAAAAATCCCCTAGCGGTATGTAAGGGATATTTAGATATGATTGATCTTGAAAAGAAAGATAAAGCAATAAAATATATTGATATTATGAAACAAGAAATAAGTAGAAGCCTAAATATTATGACAGATTTTACTGAATTTAATAAAATTAAAATAGTCAAAGAACAAATAGATTTAAATTTGTTGCTTGATGACTTATATGAAAGTTTTAAACTAATTCTCAAGGCTAAAAACATCAAGCTAACGTATATAGATAGAGAGGATGAGGATATATACTTTGATGGAGACTACGAAAGAATTAAACAAGTTTTAATCAATCTAATCAAAAATAGTATCGAGTCAATAGATGAAAAAGGAGAAATAAAAATATATAGTGATATTTATGAAAAATATATAGATATCGTAGTAGAAGATAACGGTCAAGGAATGGACGAAGAAACATTAAAGCATTTGACGGAAATGTTTTATACTACTAAAATAGGTGGAAGTGGTTTAGGTGTGGCCCTATCTAATGAAATCATAAAAGCTCATAGAGGAGAGTTAATCTATAAATCAAAAATAAATGAGGGAACTATAGTTAAGATAAGATTACCAATTAATTAATTAATTAATCTTATCTTTTTAAATTAATAAAAATTTGTTATAATACACATATAGGAGATGACATTAAATAATGGATGACATATTTTTAAAAAATTTACCACTTATTGATCTACACGGTTATGATGTAGAATCTGCAAGGGTAGCTACTGATGATTTTATAAATGATAATTTAATACTAAAAAACCCGAAAATTTTAATAATTCATGGAAAAGGAAAAGGGCTCGTAAAAAAAGCCGTTCACAGTGAATTATTGATACGTAAAGAAGTGAGAGAGTTTCATGTAGATAACTTTAACGATGGGCTGACAATTGTCTATCTGAATGTTGACAACTAATATTATCTATGCTATAATAAACCTCAATTTTAGGAAAGGTATACTATAATGCTAGAAGATGAAATTATTAGATTGTTAAAGACAATAAAAATAATTATAAAAGGTATTATCTCTATAATAATTTTAATAATAATTTGCTTGCTGTTATCTACATTTAGTAATTTTTTCTAAATGGTAATTATAACAAAGAGGAGGGTTTAATATGGAAGAAGAAAGAAGAATAAACTGGCTTAGCCTATTTATAAAAATTATAATTATATTTATTTTTGTACTAATAGTTATTTGGTTGATTTCAAAAATAATAGGTAAGGAAAAGCCTACAGAAGTATTTACAAATAACTTAGAAAATATGGAAAAAATTGCAGTAGATTATTTTAAAACTATTGATCTGCCTTTGGAAGAAGGAAAGAGCGAAAAGATAACATTGGAAGAAATGATCGAAAAAGAATTAATAATTTCTTTTAACGGTGATTCTGAAAACAAGTGTAATATTCAAGAAAGTTATTCTGAAATTACAAGAAAAGAAGAAAACTATTCAGTAGAAACAACATTAAGTTGTGGAGATGAAAAAGGCTCTAAAACAACCACGTTCTCTTTTGATGATTGCAAAAATTGCCAAAAAAATGAAGAGAAGGAAGAAGAAACAGAAAATAATGACGATAGTTCAAGTTGGCCCACTAATGATAGTCAAACTTCAGAAAGTGAAAAAATAGCCTACTATGAATTTATTAAGGAGACTACGAGTTATACAAAGTGGATGAGAGGAAACATAACAGGAGAAAATATTGAAAACAAATACGAATATTATCCTATCGCATATGATACATATTATTCAATTACATATATTAGTGAAGACAAGTTAAAGAAAGATAATGAATATACTTATGTTTTGAAACTTAATTCTGTACCTAATAGTAAATACTATTTTATGACTGTAAATGAGTCAGAGTGTCTTTCTTCCGAAGAAGAAAAGTATTTAAAAGATGAAGATATATCAGTATACAAAGGAAATCAACTAGAAAATTTCACAAGTAAAATTTCCGATTACTCATTAAAAGATGAAAATATTACCTACAAATTATCGCCATATTATCGAAAAGGTAGCTTTTATATTTCAGTTACTGTAAAAGTACATAATACAAAAAATGTTCAGACATATTATGATAGCAAATTAAAAAGTAATATATATTTAATACCGTTAAAGTTTAATGTTAAATTTGCATCTAATCAAATAACAACAGAAAAACCAAGTGGAGAATATGAAACGATCCCTTACTATAGATACGTTACTGTAAGCAGAGAGACTACATGGTCTACTCATGATTATTTGGAAGGATATACTAAAACTGGGAATATTAAATACGAATAAAAATTGAACTGTTTAATCACAGTTCTTTTTTAATATCATATCGACAATTCCATATTCTAAAGCTTCATCACTATCCATAAAATAATCCCTTTCTGTGTCTCTATTTATTTTTTCTACATTTTTCCCAGTTACATCGGATAGGATTTGATTTAGCTTCTTCTTAAGCTTTAAAATTCTTTCTGCTGCTATCTTAATTTCTGTTGCCTGTCCTTGAGCTCCTCCTAAAGGTTGATGAATCATCACTTCGGCATTAGGAAGGATAAATCTTTTGCCTTTTTTACCAGTAGCCAATATAAAAGCGGCCATTGATGCAGACATACCCACACATATTGTTGAAACATCACTTTTAATAAAATTCATAGTATCATATATAGCCATGCCAGCAGTAATACTTCCTCCCGGTGAATTAATATAGAGACTAATATCGTTATTATTAAGGCTATCAAGATATAAGAGTTCAGCAATCACTACATTAGCAGTATTATCGGTTATCTCTCCATTTAAAATAACAATCCTATCCTTTAATAATCTCGAATAAATATCATAAGCTCTTTCTCCCATTTCGTTTTTTTCAATAACAGTTGGAACTAAATTCATTTTTATCACCTAAAACTATTATAGTATAAATACATCAAACTCATACCTAAAAAAGGATGACAAAAAATGCAAATATGTGATATAATAACTATATAATATATAGGGAGGATTTCAATGGAGACTATAATAATTAATTTAAGTGATGGACAAAAGCGAGAATATGTTAAGGGAATAAAATTGAAAGAAGTCATCGAAACATTGAAGAATAGTTATCCACATGGTGTAATATGTGGAAAATTTAATAATCAAATTGTTAATTATGAAGACACCTTAATAAAAAGTGGCGATTTAACTCTTTATGATATAAATACTAAACAAGGAAATAAAATATATGAAAAGGGCTTGATTTATTTATTTGAAGTGTCCGCAATAGAAGTACTCGGAAAAGATACTAAAATAACAGTTAAACATTCAATCGATAAGGGCGTTTTTTGCCGTATAGATAAAGAACTTAATAATGAAATTGTCAGTAAAATAAAAAAAGCAATGCAAGAAAAAGTAAATAAAGGTTTACCATTTACAAAGATAGAGACATCTAGAGTTGAAGCAATAGAATATTTCAAAAGTATAAAAAGAGAAGATAAAGTTCGAACGCTCTTTTACAATACTGATAAATTTATAACTCTATATAAATTAGATGGAATGTATAACTATATAATAGGAGATTTGCCATATGATACAAGTATATTAAGATATTTTGATCTTTCTCTCATTAAAGACAGAGGAATTGTAGTGAGGTTTCCTTCGATATATGATGATGGTAAAATCGTAAAATATACTCATCATAGTAACTATTTTAATAGTTTGGAAGAATACTCCAATTGGGGAAATGAACTAAAAATTAATAATTTGGGAGAATTAAATGATTTCATAATTAATAATAATGCTGGAGACATAATTCAGCTTTCTGAAATTATGCAAGATTATAAGTTACTCAGTATAGCAGAACAAATAGTACTAAATAAGGATGACTACAGAATAATTCTAGTATCTGGTCCATCAAGTTCAGGAAAGACTACTACCGCTATGAAACTATCCTTATATTTAAAAAGTTTGGGATTAAATCCTACACATCTTTCTATTGATGACTATTTTCACGAAAGAGAGGAAACTCCACTTGGAGCAAATGGAAAACCTGATTTCGAATCTTTAACAGCAGTTGACATAAAATTATTTGATAACCAAATAAGTAAGTTATTAAAAGGTAATAAAGTAACAGTTCCAACATTTAATTTTGTCGAAGGAAAAAAAGAATACAAAAGAATAGTTGAACTTAAAGAAAACGATATTTTAATTATAGAAGGTTTACATGCACTAAATGAAAGCTTACTTACAAACATTCCAAAAAAGAAAAAATTTGGTATATACATAAGTCCATTGACATATTTAAATATAGATGATGATAACAGAATAAGTATGACAGACATTAGATTATTAAGAAGAATAGTACGCGACAATAGAACTAGAGGGTATAGCCCATCAAGAACATTAAATAGTTGGGCTAGCGTTAGAGAAGGAGAAGAAAAATATGTTTTTCCGTATCAAGACAATGCAAATGTAATATTCAATTCTAGCCTGGCATATGAACTAGGTGTACTAAAAACATTTGCGGAGCCATTACTATTTACCATAAAAGAAGATGATCCGGAATATTTAACTGCCATTAGATTATTGGATCTACTTCACTATGTTTTACCAATACCAAGTGAAACCGTACCTCAAATATCAATATTAAGAGAATTTATCGGAGGAAGTTATTTTGAAAAATAGTATAAAGCAAAGCTATGCTACACATTCTTATCAATAAAAAACATATATTTTATTAGGTGTATCTATGAACAAATACAAATCACTAATAATAATATGTTTTTTTCTTTTTACTCTTTGCTTACCAAAAGCAGTCGCGAACATAAAAAATTTAAACTTATTAGGCAAAACAATAGTCCTCGATGTATGTTACCAAAGTTAGAATTAACCTAGGTATTTAATGTAATGAGTTGTAGCAATTGATAATCTATATAATTTAATAATAATTAAAATAAGATACTTTTGAATTAAGTATTTTTATTATGCCAAAACTAATGATATATTAAGCAAATTGTGGTATAATAGACATATAAAAAAACAAGAGATAAGTGAGTGATTTTAATGAATAATAAAAAGCAAACTGAAAAAGAAATACAAGAAAAAATCAAAAAAGTTGATGGTGCTATGGCTCAAGAGGGTATGCCATTAACCAAAGAATTAAAGCAAAAACTTTATAATTGTATAATTGGTAAATCTACAACAGAAATAGAACGTAAGAAAGTTATCGAAAAGTATAGAGGAATTTATGGATAATAAATACAAATATACTTATGAAAGAACTGCTGATTATTGTTATAAAGGAACTGTTGTTTTAATTAATAAACTAAATATTACAAATGATGAAGATTTATTTAATGCCGAAAGAGAACTTGTATCTTTAAGAATTTATGAATTAAACGAAAAACCATTAAAAGGTAATTTTGATTTTAAATATTTAAAAGATATTCATAAATATTTATTTCAAGATATTTATAGATGGGCGGGAGATATAAGGAATTGTAATATTGCTAAACAAGATTTGTTCTGCTTAACAGAACATATAGAATCATTTGGTAATGATGTATTTAATAAATTAAAAAAAGAAAAATACTTTGTAGATTATGATAATGAAACAACACTAGATAAATTAGTAGAATTATTTGCTGATATTAATGCTTTGCATGCCTTTAGAGAAGGCAATGGAAGAAGCCAAAGAATATTTATAGAATCACTTGCTAGAATAAATGGCATATATTTAGATCTTACAAATGTATCTAAAATGGATATGATAGTTGCTAGTCATGAAAGTATAAATGGAGATTATAAGAAACTAAAAGATATGTTTAAAAAGAATAGTCACATTATAAGCGAAGAAGAACGATTAGAATATATAAATACTTATTGTTCTAGTGAATTAATAAAGATTATTGAAAATTAAAAGATACTCAACGAGTAAAATGTAACCACCATCAGAGTATCAATTAAATTGAAATATTTTAATGCTACTATCAGGGTCACTAGGAGTTTCACTTAATCAGTTATTAGCATTAGGTTTTAGAAAAGATGGTAGATAATTATTAAAAGAAATGTATGAAGTTTTTGCTGATAATGAAGGAAAGCTTGAAGAATTTATGCTTGATTTAGAAAAAATATATTCTATTGACAAACTAATAATTGCTGGATATAGTAATTAATTACAAGGTGGTATGGTAAATATTCAATGTAAGACGGACAACAGTTTAGTGGTAATATTGAATACCAATGAGAAACTAAAAATAAAATCGAGCGAAATTTAGAAGCCTATTTTATTGTAAATAATGATACTGATTATATACTCAAAATCATCAAAAAATATCGTCATATTTAACAATACCACAATTAAAACAAAATTTTATGAATGCAGTAAATGAACTTGCAACATTTTAAAATATTCAAACTATCGGACAATCATCTTTATTAACATTATAAACATATCTTATATCAACACCATTATAACCCGCAAGTTCCATTAAATCTACCATACTTAAATTTAATGTATCAGCAATACCTTTCAAATATAAAACATTTGGCTTTAATCTTTTACCAGCTTCAATACGAGAAACCTCGTCACAATCTATATTCGTTCTACGAGCAAGTTTTCTTTGAGAAATACCAACTTTTTCTCTTGCCTGAGTAATTGCTTCTCCTATCAGATGTAATATTCAATTCTAGCTTGGCATATGAACTAGGTGTATTAAAAACATTTGCGGAGCCATTACTATTTACCATAAAAGAAGATGATCCAGAATATTTAACTGCCATTAGATTATTGGATCTACTTCACTATGTTTTACCAATACCAAGTGAAACCGTACCTCAAATATCAATATTAAGAGAATTTATCGGAGGAAGTTATTTTGAAAAATAGTATAAAGCAAAGCTATGCTACACATTCTTATCAATAAAAAGCATATATTTTATTAGGTGTATCTATGAATAAATACAAATCACTAATAATAATATGTTTTTTTCTTTTTACTCTTTGCTTACCAAAAGCAGTAGCAAACATAAAAAATTTAAACTTATTAGGCAAAACAATAGTCCTCGATGCAGGCCACGGTGGAGTCGATGCCGGTGCTCAGAGCGGATTAATAACCGAAAAGAATCTAAACTTAATTCTAGTAAAAAAATTAGAGCAAGAGCTCATATCGCGCGGAGCATCAGTCTATCTAACAAGAGAGGGCGATAATGATCTATCTGGGACAACTACTAATCGTAAAAAAAATGATTTATACAACAGAGCAAAATATATAAACGAAATATCTCCCAATATGTATATATCGATACATTTGAATTCAACAACTTCATCTAATTGGAAGGGACTTCAAGTATTTTATACCACCAAAAACAAAGAAAACAAAAAAATTGCCACGACGGTTACCAATTATTTAAAAGAGAATATTGCTAATGTTAGAGAAATAAAAAAAGATAATACGTATTATATGTACAGATTAATAAAATCTCCAGGTGTACTCGTAGAGGCAGGCTTTATATCTAATCCCAACGACAATTACTTATTGCGTCAGGAAGAATATCAAAATAAACTAGTAAATTTACTAGTGGATTCCATCGAAATTTATTTTCAAAATTAATAAAAAAACTTTTAAAAAAATTAAAAATGGTGTATACTCATAATAGGTGATAGGATGGAAAAAGTTTATTTAAAATACGATGAATACACCCCTCCAATCGAATGTGATTACGGTTTTATTCCCTCTATGGTTTATTTAGGCTTTTTATATCCAATAAAAAAAAAGAATTATAAAATGTTTTATATAATATTGATGACAGAAGTGGCAGTATCGACGTTAATAATGTGTTTTATACCCTTTAAGTTAGGAATAATAATAAGTGTATGTATGCTTTTTATAATTAACACTCTATTTGCATTCAATTACAATATGATCATAATTGAAGAGTTACTAAAAAAAGGCTATGTACCACTTGATTATAACTCATCACAGCTTCTAATAAAAAAGGGAATTTATTTCAAATTACAATAACTCCCATAAATATTCTTTAAAAATTATACTTTCAGTGATAAAATTTAAAATTTAAAGTACTTAAACTTTAAATTCAGGTTGCAATCTTTTCCTGTAGCATAATCTAAATTACCAAACAGTTTTTTTAGCTGACTCTCTTCTATCCTTTTAGTATACAACATTTTATCGACATTATGGATAATATTGACAGCCTTACAAATACTCATATCATAGAGTTCTTCAAAAGAAAAATCATATTTTTCTTTTTTGTTACAAGGATTGTACCATACACTTTTATCTTTATTCAATAAATAGTTTTTAGAATTAGGAAGAACAAAAAACGATAGTTCTTCTTTTTTTACTACTTTATCTCTGCAAATAAAGTCCATAATCTTATATATAATCTTTTTAATACCAATCCTATCATAGTTAAATACGTGATAAAATTTTCTCATGTCCATGATGGACTTATAATAAATTGCACTTACATTATTAAAACCATATACATTGCTTATTACAGTGTCAATAACATCCCTTAACTCATTATTAAACTTATGTAAATTAAAAATATTTTTATAAACTTTATACTTCCTAGGAGCAATTTTTTCTCTTTCGCTAATTAGGTAAATGTCAATATAATACTCCATCTCTGCATGTTTTCCATTATACTTATAAGTTTTACTATCCTTTTCGTCATATACACCAGTATTATATATTGTATAAGGATGCGTACAACTATCCAAAACAAAATGACAAATTTGCCCATATAAATAAGAAATAACTTGTGCATTATCATAATAATCTTTGTCATTAATATACTTAATTATCGAGATAAAATGCTCATTAACCTTACTATGATGCATAGCGGCATTAATTTTAAATATTTCTTTACTTCTTCTCGTCAAATGAAAATCATAGAAGAAGTAAGGATCAGGCCCTTGGCCAAACACTTTCATATCTTCGATATTATTTTTAAGTTTAGTTTTTATATTTTCGTCTAGCTTATTATAGACATCTTGAGTAAAATAACTATGTGTCACAGAACTTGGCATATTTGTATAGTCCTCCTCAATCAAAATTATATCACAATAATTAATTTTATAAAAGTTATATCATTTTTATTAATTTTATGTTATACTATTTAATATAGAATAATAGGAGAGTGCTTGCGGTGGAAAAAAAATTTAAAACAATAGATGAACAAATAGAAATACTAAAAAACAAAGGACTGATAATAGAAGATGAGAATAACGCCAAATCCATATTATTGAGGGAAAACTATTTCTTTATTATGGGATATCGTCATGTGTTCATGACTTCCATTAAGGACAATAAATTTATACCGGGGACAACCTTTGATGAACTATATGCTTTATTTCTTTTTGATAGATATTTTAGAAATATCATTTTTAAAAATGTTTTGGTTATAGAAAATCAGTTGAAGTCGATTATATCATATCAGCTTTCAAAAAAATACGGATATAGAGAAACCGATTATTTAAAACCCAAAAATTTTACCACGGACCATGATAAGACTAGACGTGTTCGTGATCTAATCGATAAAATGAAAAGACAAATAAGAATAAATGCTACTTCGCATAATGCCACCATGCACTATATAAGTAATTATGGGTATATACCTCTCTGGGTTCTCGTTAAAGTATTATCTTTTGGTATTGTCTGCGAATTATATACCATACTAAAAAAAGAAGACCAAATTGAAGTGGCGGAAATATTTAATACAACGCCCTCTGTTTTAGAAGATATTTTAGTAATATTAGCAAATTATCGAAATCTGTGTGCACACGAAGACATAGTTTTTGAGCATCATACAGAAAGAGTAATTCCAGACAATAAATATCATCAAATGATGAATATCCCTAAAATGGACGGTGAATATATATATGGAAAAAACGACATATTTGCCGTGATAATAATATTAAAAATATTGCTAGAAAAGTCATCTTTTAGATTGATGATGAAAGAAATAGAATATGAGATTGAACTATTGGATGGTAGAATTGACTCTATCCATATAAATAAAATATTAGATAAGATGGGATTCCCAGAAAATTACATGGATATTATAGAAGGGTGATATAAGTGAAAAAAAATAACAAAATAATTTTACCATTGCTGGTATTTGTAGCTTTCATATCAGGAGCGGCTTGGTCATACTTGGTGTTAAATCAATTAACTGATGGAAAAATAAAGACATCTAGTAACAATTATGCAGATATTAAAATTAGTGAAAATAGCATTGCTAATGCTGTCGATAAAGTATATGATGCCACAGTTGTTGTTTCTTCCTACAAAGGAGATACACCAGTTTCAACTGGTACTGGCTTCATCTATAAACAAGACGGATCAACTTCGTACATTATGACAAATTATCATGTAATATCTGGTGGTGATTCCGCAAAAGTAATATTTAGCGACGGGAGTATGGCAGATACAAAAATACTTGGCGGGGAGACATATTCTGATATAGCTGTTCTAACCATTAGTTCTTCTAATGTAAAACAAGTAGCAACCATAGGAAACATCGAAGACATCAGACTGGGAGACACTGTTTTTGCAGTAGGCGCACCTCTAGGAGATACCTATAGCGGAACAGTCACCAAGGGAATACTATCCGGAAAAGACAGATTAGTTGCCGTAAGTTTCAGTGGCAACACCTCTGATTATTATATGAAAGTCATTCAGACAGATACAGCATTAAATCCGGGAAATAGTGGAGGTCCATTATGTAATGTCAATGGAGAAGTTATTGGTGTAAATTCTTTAAAACTAACTGAGGAAAGTAGTGCAACCAGCACATATAGTGTTGAAGGAATGGGCTTTGCAATACCAATAGAAGATGCTCTTTATTATGCTGGTATAATTGAAAAAGGACAGTCGGTCCAAAGACCATACATAGGCATAAGTATGTTAGATATAACGGACAGCTACTATTTGTGGCAATCTGGTGTTACCATACCCCAAGGTGTCACTAGCGGAGTCGCCATACTCGAAGTAGTATCATCTTCGCCAGCCGAAAAAGCTAAATTACAGAAAGGTGATATTATTATTAAAATAGAAAACGAAGACATTACTTCCGTTGCAGAACTAAGGTATGAATTATACAAACATTCACCGGGAGATAAAATAACTATTACATATAATAGAAATGGCAAAGAGTATAAAACAGAATTAACTTTAGAAGAAAGTAATTAAAATTAAGCGAATGATTATAATTATAGTCATTCTTTTATTTTATTAATATAAGGAGCCTAAAGCAAAAAAGCTTACTCGATAGGATGAGATACTACTAGAAAAAAAGAAAAAAAATTTAAAAGCTATTGTAATTTATCATTATTGTTTGATATAATAAAATAGATGTAAAAAGAAAGAGGAGAGAAAATGGAAGAATATAAGATAACAACACGTAGTGATAATGAAACTATTGCTATTGCGCAAAATATAGAATCTGAAAAATTTCCAAACATGGTTATTTGTTTAAATGGAGAATTGGGAAGTGGCAAAACAGTTTTTGCTAAAGGATTTGCCCATTCGATGGGAATAGATGAAATAACTTCCCCAACTTTTACTATAATAAAAGAATACACAGGTGGTGAACTACCTTTATACCACATGGATGTCTACCGATTAGAGGATAGCAGTGAAGACATTGGTATTAGCGAATATTTTGATAAAGGTGGAGTGACAATTATTGAATGGGCAGACACAATAAAAGACATCTTACCTAAAGAAAGATTAGATATAAGGTTTAAAATAACCGGGGAAAATACAAGAGTGATAATTCTTAACCCTCATGGCGAAAAATATAATAGCATTTGTGAGGCCATAATATGATAAGTTTATTTATAGATACATCTCTTTCTGATGTATCTATTGCCTTAATTAAAGATGAAAAATTACTTGCTATAATTCATAGAGATATCTCTAACGAACGCTCAATATATGTAGTTAAGTATATTGATGACATTCTAAAAGAAAATCTTATCTCTCCGAGCGAAGTCAACGAAATTATCGTAGTAAATGGACCTGGATCCTTTACAGGGGTTAGAATAGGAGTAACCATTGCCAAAACGTATGCTTACCTAAAAAAAATAAGAATAGTTACGATAACTTCTCTTTTAGCCAGAGTAATAGGGCTAGATAGCAAATACTTAATGTCATTAATAGATGCTAAACATGACAATTATTATATCGGTCTCTACGATAAAAACTACAATAAAATATTAGAAAAAATTGGTGGTAAAGAAGAAGTTCAAAAGCTAATAGAAAAGTATAGACCAAAAGTAGTGGACAATACAAATAAAGAGTATGATATAGTCGAGATAACTAAATATAGTAAGAAACTAAAATCACAAAATCCCCATAGCGTAATTCCAATGTATTTGAAATTACCCGAAGCAATGGAGAAAAAATGATTAGAGAAGTAAAAAAAGATGACTTGAGTCCATTTGCCAGACTCATTGAATATATCGAAGAGGAAGCAGTATTGGGGTTTCTAAAATATTCATTAATTTATGATCGCATTGAAATAGATAACATTTTCGTGGAAGAAGAACATCGAAATAAAAAAATTGGAACTAAAATGATGGGGTATTTAATATCGGTGGCTATTGAAAAAAACGTAGAAAACATAACGTTAGAAGTGAGAGTAAGTAATGATATAGCAATAAAACTATATAAGAAGATGGGCTTTCACGAAGTCGCCTTAAGAAAATTCTATTATGGTGATGAAGATGCCATTCTCATGGAAAAAGAGGTAATGTAAATGAAAGATGTATTAATTCTAGCAATTGAGTCGAGTTGTGATGAGACAAGCATGAGTATCGTGAAAAATGGAACTACTGAAATAGCGACAGTTACATTAAGTCAAATTGATATTCATAAAAACTTTGGTGGGGTTGTCCCAGAAATAGCAAGTAGAAGTCACATTGAAAATATTACGATTGTTTTAGAAGAACTACTAAACAAATCTAAAATAAATATAGAAGATATAACAGCAGTTGCAGTAACGTATGGACCGGGGCTGATAGGAAGTTTATTAATAGGGGTAGAGTCTGCTAAAACAATAGCGCTTGTAACAGGAAAACCACTCATACCTGTTCATCATATAGCAGGGCATATCTATGCCAATAATCTAGAAAAAAGATTGCAATTTCCACTGATTGCCTTAGTAGTAAGTGGCGGGCACACTGATCTAATATATATGAAAGAAGACTATAGCTTCAAGAAAATAGGCGGAACACTAGATGATGCCATTGGAGAGTGTTATGATAAAGTGGCCAAAGTATTAAAAATACCATACCCGGGAGGACCGGAAGTCGACAGATTAGCTCATCTGGGACAAGATAGATATCACCTTCCGTATCCCTTAGATGACAAAAGTTATAACTTCAGTTTCAGTGGTATAAAATCAGCCGTTATAAATCTTGTCCATAACGAAGAGCAAAGGGGAAATAGCATACACACAGAAGATCTTTGCACCACCTTTCAAAATCGTGTGACAACAGTACTTGTCAAAAAAACAATGCGTGCGCTAAAAGAATATAAAGTACCTAACCTCATCGTAGCAGGTGGAGTTTCTGCCAATAGAGGATTACGTGAAAAGTTAGATGTAGAATGCAAAAAAGAAAATATCAACTTATCGTTTCCTAAAATGAGTTATTGCACAGATAATGCCACTATGATAGGAGCAGCGGCATATTATGCATATCAGAAAAATATAGTATCGCCTCTTACCTTAACCGCTAAAGCAACAGATAATCTCTACAATAATTAAAAAATATATTAGACTTTCTTTATTACAAGGAAAGTCTTTTTTACATAAAATAAAGCGATTACGAATAGAGGTGGGAAATGGAATTTATTAACAGTAATCGTGAAGTCATAGTAACACTCATAAGCATGGTTATAATTTGGGTATTAGGTTTTTTAGCTAAAAGAAGTTCATACATAAACAATAATCTCATAATAATACAAAACATTGTAATAGGTTTAGTAGTATCAGCATTCTATTATATATTGACAAAAGACTTCAATATGTCGATAACTTTAAGTGGACTATTTGCAGAAACAGGATATAACCTTGTTCATAACGTACAAAAACTGATAACTAGTGATAAAACCAAACAAGAAGACAGTCCATAGTGAAAAAGAGTGAAGAAGGCAAACCTTCTTTTCTTATACATAAAAAATGAAACTATTAATCAAACACCTTTACTTATCAAAATATTAATGATAAAATTAATTTAAGAAAGTTGGTGAAGGATGAATTTAACTACTTTGAACAATAACCAAAAAATAGCGGTCAATCACATAGATGGACCTATGTTAGTTCTTGCCGGAGCAGGGTCAGGTAAGACCAAAGTGCTTACAAATAGAATAGCAAACTTAATAGAAAATGGTATAGATTACTCGAATATTCTAGCCATAACTTTTACCAATAAGGCCGCTAAAGAGATGAAAGAAAGAGTAGTAAATTTAATTGGCCGCAATGCCTATAACATACAAATATCTACCTTTCATTCATTAGGCCTAAAAATACTAAAAGAATATCACCATTTACTAGGATATGGAAAAAATTTCACCATAATCGATAGTGATGATGCCCTTACCATAATAAAAAAAATATTAAAAGAAGAAAAATTATCTAAAGAACATTATAATCCACGAGAGATAAGAAGCAAAATAAGCTCTGCTAAAAACGCCATGTTAGGGGTAGAAGAATTTTCTAAAGTCGAGTTCGATGATAAGGTAGTAAATGTTTACAAAAAATATCTCACAAAACTAAAATCTGGCAATTCTGTCGACTTTGATGATTTATTAATATTACCAATAAGACTCTTTAAAAGTTATTCCTACGTTCTAGACGAATATCAAGAAAGATATAAATATATTCTCATCGACGAGTATCAAGATACCAATGAAGCCCAGTATATTTTCAGTAAATTATTGGCATCAAAATATAGAAACATTTTCGTCGTTGGAGATAACGATCAAGCCATTTATGCTTTCAGAGGAGCCAATTATAAGAATATTCTAAACTTTGAAAAAGACTATCCAGAAGCAAAAGTAATATTATTAGAGGAGAATTATCGTTCGACGCAAACAATATTAAATGCTGCGAACTGTGTCATAAAAAACAATAGAGAAAGAAAAGAAAAAAATTTATGGAGTAATAATTCAGTCGGCGATAAAATAGACTATATAGTAGTATCAAACGAAAAAGAAGAAGCAAAACTAGTAGCGGAAACAGTAAGAGATTTAATAGCAGCTGGAATAAAAGAAGAGGATATAGCTATTCTGTATAGAACCAATGCCCAATCGCGAATTATAGAAGAAGAAATGCTTAAGAAAAACATAAAATACCGTGTCATAGGAAGCTTTTATTTTTATAACAGAAAAGAAATAAAAGACTTACTATGTTATTTGAGGCTAATTTCCAATCATAAAGACGACGTCAGTTTGTTAAGGATAATAAACACACCAAAAAGAGGAATAGGAGAAAAAACAATTTCCAATCTATCAGATTTAGCATCATCTTCATCAGTTTCAATTTACGAAGCAATAAGTTCTGGCAAGGAGTTGGAATTTAAAAAGATAATCGAAGAGCTAACCAAAGCGAGTGAGAGTCTATCCCTTACAGAATTAGTAGACTTAATTTTGGATAAAAGCGGTATAAAAAAAGAACTATCTAGTTCAAAACAATTAGAAGATGAGATTAGATTAGAAAATTTAAACGAATTTAAATCAATCACTAAAAGCTATGAAGAAGAACATGGGTCAGCCACCCTATCGGATTTTCTGGATGAAATATCTTTAGTAAGTGATATGTCCGAGCATCAAGAAGGAAATGACAGAGTTAGTTTAATGACCGTCCATTCCGTCAAAGGATTAGAATTTGACTATGTCTTTTTAGTAGGTATGGAAGAAGGAGTCTTTCCTCATTATAACGCCATTAATGATGGCTCTGCTTCCGCAATTGAAGAGGAAAGAAGATTATGTTATGTCGCCATAACGAGAGCTAAGAAGAAACTATACATAACATCAGCAGATTCTAGAATGCTTTTTGGAAATGCTAATCATAATCTTCCAAGTAGATTTATAGAAGAGATAGATAGACAATATTTAAACATAAAAAATAACAAACCTATTTCTAAAACAATATCCAAAGTAAAGAAAACAATAATAAAAGACGCTCAATATCAAGCAGGCGAATTAATTAGACATGATGATTTTGGAGAGGGAGTAATTATAAACGTTGAAAAGTCAATTTTGACAGTGGCCTTCCCTCATCCCATAGGAATTAAAAAACTAATGAAAGGGCATCCAAGCATTACCAAATTATCATAACCTAACATAAATAACGAGGTGAAAAATGAAGAAAGTAATTACTATTATCTTACTGACCATTTTTCTTACTGTGGAAATATTGATTCTGTATAGCAATAACATAAAATACCAAGAAAAAAATAAAATATTGACAGAAGAAATAGAAAACATAGGAAGAATTAATGAAGCTAGAGAAGAAAAAAATAAGCTTGAGGAGGAGATAAGAGAATTACTATCTCAAAAAACGGCTAGTTTAGATAACATGGAAGAAGTTATAGAAGAGGAAAATCTAGCCAACGCCAATTTAGAAAGTGAAATATTGGATTTAGAAAACAATATTAAATTACTAGAGGGAGACTTCACTAAATTACAAACAAAATACAACGAACTATTAAAAAAAGAAGAACAAGAAAACACTTTTTACATAACCGGAGTGCCCACGATCAATCAGTACCCAGATTATCCGACGGGATGTGAATCTGTAGCGTTAACTATTCTATTAAACTACTATGGTGTAGAAGTATCACCTCTCGATATTATAGATAAGTTACCGAAAGGGGAATTGCCTTACAAAAAAGATGGAATTACTTATGGAGGAAACCCCGAAGAAGAGTTCATCGGGAATCCCCTAACAACAAATTCTTACGGGGTTTATGAAAAACCATTAGCAAAGGTGGCAGAGACATATAGAGAAGGAATAAAAATAGGAACTGGCACTAGCTTTGAGCAATTATTAAAGATAGTAAAACAAGGAAAACCCGTTATTGCTTGGACTTCGATGAATCTAGCATTGCCATACATATCAGAGTCTTGGACATTCAAAGAAACAGGTGAAAAAATATACTGGAAGGCAGGAGAACACGCCGTCGTTATAGTAGGGTATACCAAGGACAAGGTAATAATATCAGATCCTATCGGTGGAAAAATAAAGTATCAGTCACGCTTCATTTTTGAAGAAAGATATAACTATTTTGGAAAGAAGGCCTTGTATTATTAATGAAGAAGAACATTTTTGATATAATAATTTCTTTTCTTTTAGTAATTCTTTTAATAGTAGCAATAATTTTCACTTATCAAAATATTAACTTAAAAAATAAAAATGAATCATTAGAAAGAGAATTAAATAAAACAGAAGAGATAAAAGAAGAAATAAAAAAACTAGAAGAACTAAAAGACAACTATAACAACATCATAATAAATAATAATCAATTGGAAGAGCACAAAGAAGAATTAAAAAAAGAGATAAGCGTACTAAATAATCAAATAAATCAATTAAAGGAGCAAATAGCTAAACTCGAGTAGTATCTATTTATTTACATTTGAATATACTATATTGGAGGTAGATATGGATTATAGCATTTTAGTAAATAAGGATAATCCTTTACCACGAGCATCAATACCCACAAATTTAGTAGATGCAGAAAGTATGTACAAAGAAAATATCAAAGTAGATAAAAAAGTAAAAGAAGAATTTGACAAGTTAAAACTACTAGCGGCCCAATATGGATATCAAATTGATATCGAAAGTGGTTACCGCGATTACGACTATCAAGAAAAAATTTATAATCGTCTCCTTGAAGAAAAGGGATTTAGCTACGCAATAACTAGAATCGCAGAGCCCGGAAAGTCAGAACATCAAACAGGTTTGGCTATAGACTTTTGTGTATATGATAATGAGAAATGTTATATAGAACATGAAATAGAAGATTTACCTGTGACGAAATGGGTACACCAAAACGCACACATGTATGGTTTCATTTTAAGATATCCGGAAGGTAAAGAAGACATAACTAAATATAGTTACGAACCATGGCATTTAAGGTATGTTGGAAATATTGCCAGTTATATTTACAATAACAATTTAACTTTAGAAGAATATAAAGAGAATCAAAATATAAAATGATTCTCTTTTTTCATCTAACTATAGAAAAAAATATTCTAACTATTGACATATAATATAATAAGTGATAATATTAACATATGAATAAACGTTCATATGTAGGAGGCAGTATGACAGAACATAATAACGTAATAAATAAAAACAAAATAGATGATATTAAAAATAAGTTACTAGAGGAAGACACAATAATTGACATTTCAGAACTATTCAAAGTGTTTTCTGACTCGACGAGACTCAAAATAATAGCAGTGCTATTAGAAGGAGAACTTTGCGTGTGTGATCTAGCATATCTAATAAAGAGTACTCAATCAGCGGTTAGTCATCAGCTTCGCATTTTAAAAAGCGCCAAACTAGTAAAATATCGTAAAGCCGGAAAAGAGGTATATTATAGTGTTGCAGATGAACATGTAAAAAAAATATTTTTAATAGGAAAGGAACATATTAATGAAATATAGCTACAATATAGAAAATTTAAAGTGCGCCAATTGTGCTAAAAAAGTAGAAGATGCTTTAAATAGAGACGACAATATTACTTCTGCCAAGGTAAACTTTTCTACCGCCAAATTATCAGTGCAAACGAAAATGGATGACCCGTTAAAATACATAAGAAAGATAGTAAAAGAAGTAGAGCCAGATGTATTGATAAATGAAGGAAAAGATAAGATAAATAACAAGCATAATTACATATATCTTTTGTTAGGAGGTATGATAGGATTAGTAGGAAGTTTAGTAAAGCTACCATATCAATTAGAAATACTACTGATAATCGTGGGATACGCTATTCTTCTTTCGAAGACACTAATTATTTCGATAAAACAATTAAAAAAGGGAATTATAAGTGAAAACTTTCTTGTAGTCATATCCTGCCTTGGAGCATTTGCTCTAGGAAAGACACGCGAAGGCCTAATGGTTATCTTCCTTTACGAACTAGGAAAAGTACTAGAAGATAAAGCGGTAAGTAAAAGTAGAAAATCAATTTCTGACCTCATGGATATCAAAGAGGATACTACTAATTTGAAAAATGGAGATACAATAACGAAAGTATCTACTGACTCAGTAAAAAAAGGTAGCATTATCATTGTTAAAGAGGGAGAAAAAATATCATTAGATGGAATTGTCAAAAGTGGAGAAGCATATTTAGATACATCCGCTGTGACAGGTGAATCATCTCTTAAATTAGTAAGAAAAGGAGAAAAGGTTATATCTGGTACAATAAACAAAAAAGGTTTATTAGAAATAGAAACAACCGCTTTGTATAAAGACTCCACAGTAAACAAAATTTTAGAGTTAGTAGAATCCGCTACTGAAAGAAAAGCAAAAACAGAAACAATAGTTTCTAAATACGCTTCTACCTATACTATATCAGTATTACTAGTAGCAATATTAGTATCTATTCTTCTCCCAATATTTACTAATACATCATACAGCGATAGCATATATAAAGGTTTGACTATTTTGGTAATATCTTGTCCGTGTGCCATCGCCATATCTGTACCGCTTTCTTATTTTTCAGGAATAGGAAGATCCTCCAGAGAAGGAATCTTGATTAAGGGAAGCAATTATTTAGATAACATTAAAGATATTAAAAAAATAATTTTTGATAAGACGGGAACACTGACTACAGGAGAGTTTACAGTAACAAATATAACTATTTTTGATAATAAATATAGTGAGGAAGAGATACTATCCCTATTTGCTAAAGGAGAAGCATTTTCCAATCACCCAATTGCCAAAGCTATAATAAAAAAATATAATAAGAAGATCAAGACTAGTGATGTTAAAGAATTTAAAGAAGAATCCGGAAAAGGGCTTTCATACATATACAATGGTAAAGAAATAAAAATAGGGAACTATAAATACTGTAATACAGATGATAAAGATAGAAATAAAATACATCTACAAGTAGATAATAAAGTAGTAGCATCACTACTTATTGAAGATGAAGTAAAAAAAGAAGCCAAAGAAGTAGTTAGTCAATTGGAAAAAATGAATATTAAAGTTAGTATGTTTACTGGCGATTCAAAAGAAAAAGCTACCAAAATAGCTAAAGTTTTAGGAATAAAAGACTATAAATATGAAATGCTACCTCAAGACAAATATTATGCACTAGAAGAAATTTTAAAAAACAAAGAAAAAGGTGATATAGTGTCTTTTGTTGGAGACGGAATTAACGACTCTCCTGTTATAGCACTATCAGATCTAGGAATATCGATGGGAGGAATAGCGGCAGATTCATCTGTTGAGGCTTCCGATATAGTTATAATGGATGATAACCTTGGCAAAATAGTAAAAGCTATAGACATATCCAAAAAAACAAATAAGATAATCAAAGAGAATCTCATATTTGCCATATCAGTAAAAATATCAGTATTAATATTATCTATAATAGGAATTTCATCAATGTGGCAAGCAGTATTTGCGGATGTTGGCGTAACCATAATTTGCATTTTAAATACACTTCGATTGTTAAAAAAGTAAAAACATGTTTTAATAACATGCTTTTTTTGATATAATATAAATAGAGTTTGGAAGTGAATAATGCAAAACATATATGATTTAACATTAAATGAATTAGAAGAATACTTTGTTTCTATAGATGAAAAGCCATTTAGAGCATCTCAAGTGTACGAAGGACTATATAAAAAAAGATTTAATAATTTTGAAAAAATGACAAATATTAGTAAAGAGCTGAGAGAAAAATTATCTAAAGAGTTCTCTTTATACAAAATAAAAATACTAATAAAACAGACAGGAGACAATGTAAATAAATATTTATTCGAATTAGAAGATGGCAGTAAGATAGAATCTGTTCTCATGTTTCACAACTATGGTATAAGTATTTGCATATCATCTCAAGTTGGATGTAATATGGCGTGTGCCTTCTGTGAAAGCGGGAGATTAAAGAAAGTACGAAACCTTCTTGCCTACGAAATGGTAGAGCAGTTGCTTTTAATAGAAGAAGATATAAATAAAAGGATAACCCATGTTGTTATAATGGGAATTGGAGAACCATTTGATAATTATGAAAATGTAATGAAATTCATCAAAATAATAAACAGCAATAAAGGAATAAATATCGGTTCGAGACACATTACAGTTTCAACTTGTGGATTAATACCAGAAATAAGAAGATTTGCTAAAGAAGATGGACAAGTGAATTTAGCGATAAGCCTTCATGCTCCGAATAACGAAATTAGGAATAAATTAATGAAAATAAATAAAGTATACCGAGTAGAAGACTTGATAGAGGAAGTAAAAGACTATATAAAAAAAACAAATAGAAGAGTTACTTTTGAATATATATTACTAGAGGGCATAAATGATAGCGAAAAAGAAGCCAGAGAGTTAGTTGATCTTCTAAAAGGTATTAATTGTTACGTCAATCTAATTCCATATAACGAAACGGATAATATCGGATTTAAAAGGACAAAAGAGTGGAAAATTTTAAAGTTTTATGATATACTTAAGTCAAATAATATTAGTACGACAATCAGAAAAGAATTTGGAGGCAAAGTGTCCGCTGCTTGCGGACAATTAAGAGCCAATAATTAAGAGGAAGTGAAAGATAGTATGCAGACATTTTACATGACAGATGCAGGAAAAGTAAGAACACATAACGAAGACAATGTAACAATAATAAGTAATAAGAACAATGAGTTCATTTTAGCCGTAGCGGATGGTATGGGAGGACATAAGGCTGGAGAAGTTGCTTCCAACATTGCCATCGAGTATCTTACCGAAGAATTTGAAACAATGGAGACTATGGGAAAAAAGGAAGATGCTATTGATTGGCTTAGAAATGTGGTCAAAAAGATTAATGAAAAAATATTTTCTTACACAAAGGAAAATCCTGAAAGCAAAGGAATGGGCACCACTTTAGTAGTGGCAATCAAAACTAACGATTACATATTGTATGGCAATATTGGGGATTCTTCCGGTTACGTTATAAAAAACGAAAAATTACATAAAGTGACAAAAGATCATACATTAGTAAATTTGCTAGTCTCAACGGGCGAACTAACACCTGAACAAGCAAAATTCCATCCAAGAAAAAATCTATTAACTAGAGCACTAGGAGCTAATGATCCAATTGAGATTGATATTTTTGATGTCGACAACACAGTCAGTGGACTATTCTTATGCAGTGACGGGCTTACCAATATGGTGACAGATGAACAAATTGAAAAAGTATTAAATAGTAGTTCATCTATTGAAGAACAAGTAGAAAAGCTAATTAAAAAAAGTAATATGCGCGGGGGCACTGACAACATATCAATCGCTTATCTAAAAAAGGAAAGTGGTGATTTATAATGCTATCAAAAGGGCAAAAAATCAATGAAAGATATGAAATCATCAAGACTATAGGTGAAGGTGGTATGGCAAATGTTTACCTAGCAAATGATACCATTCTTGAAAGAAAAGTGGCTATTAAAGTGCTTCGTGGCGATTTATCTAACGACGAAAAATTTATTCGAAGATTTAAAAGAGAAGCGCTTTCTGTATCAAATTTATCACATCCAAATATTGTCGAAGTATATGATGTGGGAGAAGAAGATGGGAACTATTATATTGTCATGGAGTATATTGAGGGCAAAACCTTAAAACAGCTTCTCCAAAAAAGAGGAGCACTTACTCTTCCAGAAGTAATAGATATAATGAGCCAGCTAACTGATGGTTTGGCTCATGCCCACGAAGCATATATTATCCACCGAGATATCAAACCCCAAAATATTATGATTGAAGATAATGGATTGGTTAAGATAACTGATTTTGGTATTGCAATGGCCCTAAATTCGACGCAGCTAACACAAACAAATTCTGTCATGGGCTCCGTTCACTACTTACCACCGGAGCAAGCTAATGGCAAAGGGTCAACTATTAAAAGCGATATATATTCTTTAGGTATTCTAATGTATGAACTTATAACTGGCTCTGTGCCATTTAAAGGAGATACCGCTGTAGAAATAGCCCTAAAGCACATGAAGGAAAAAATACCGAGCATTAGAAAGCAAAATCCAACTATACCACAGTCTGTAGAAAATATTGTCTTAAAGGCAACCGCTAAAAACCCCAAAAACAGATACGATACAGTAAGAGAAATGTATACGGACTTACAAACGGCAATGGAAAGGCAAAACGAAAAAAGATTAGTTTATGAGTATCCCGAAAATGATTTAGAAGAAACGAAAGTGATCCCTCCAGTGACTAAACATCAGAAGCAGTCAACAGTAGATAAGCCTCTAGAAGCAAAAGAGGAAGAAGACGAGGAAATATCATCAAATAAAAATGAAAAAAATAAACTTCCAATAATTCTTGCGGCAGTTTTACTTGTCATCCTAATAACGCTTGCAGGAATATATTTGCTTATTACTAACAATGATGTAAAGGAAGTAAAAGTTCCGGACGTAACCGGGTTAACTCTTGAAGAAGCCATTGAAAAAATAGAAGAAGAAGGATTAGAATACACGACAAAATCAGAAGAAAGTTCTACTGTTGAAGAAGGAAAAGTAATAAGAACTGAACCAAAGGCAGGTTCCACCAAAACTAAAGGAAGTACTATAACAATTGTCGAATCGACCGGAGAAAAATATCTGCTACTAGAAGATTACACTGGAAAAAATTATTATGAAATAAAAGCAAAATTAGAGCTTAATGGGATTCAAGTAGAGATGAAGACAAAAAGTGTGGAAGATGCTTCGGAGTATAAGGACAAAGAAGACCTAATAATTGATCAGGAGCCTAAGTTTAAAGAGAATGAAGAACAAAAATTATTTGCTAAAGATCATGTAATTCTATATATACCAGAAGTTGACGTATATCCTGATATGGTAGAAGAAAAATGGACTTTATCACAAGTACAAGATTTTGCCAAAGAATACAACTTGACACTGGATATCACATATGAGGAGACAGAAGAAATAGAAGAAAACATAATATTATCGCAAAATAGAGAACCGGGAGATCCAATATATGAAGGTTATACATTAAAGATAACCATATCAAAAAAGCCAGAAGAAGAAGAGCCTGCTGATGATTTGCTACCGGGAACCGAATGATAAAGAGGAAAACAGATGGAAGGAATCATAATAAAAAATGAGAGTAATAATTACACAGTACGTACCAAAAATGGAGTGCATATATGTAAGCCACGAGGAAAATTTAGATTTGAAAATGTAACTCCTCTAGTAGGTGATAAAGTTTTAATAGACACCGTAAATGATTATATTATTGAGATAACCCCAAGAAGAAATGCTCTAATTAGACCATCAATTGCTAATGTTGATATAGCATTAATTGTAACAGCGGTCAAAGAACCAAAACTAGACTATAACCTATTAGATAAACTTTTGACAATAGTATCGTATAACAATATAGAACCCATAATTTGCCTAACAAAAATAGACCTATTGGAAAAAGATGAAGAAAATAAGATAAAAAAAACAATGTCCTACTATCAAAAAATAGGATACAAGGTAATAACAAACCAAGACTTGAAAAAATTAAAAAACATCCTAAAAAACAAAATAACAGTCTTTGCAGGTCAGTCAGGAGCAGGTAAATCATCTCTTTTAAACAAATTAGATAAAAATTTAAACTTACAGACAAATGAGATATCAAAGTCATTAGGAAGAGGTAGACATACGACTAGATGTATCACTTTATATGATATTAATGGTGGATTAGTTGCGGATACTCCCGGTTTTTCAATGGTTGATTTTCACGGGATGGAAAAGATAGATATCAGAGATAATATGAAAGAAATGTTTGATAATTTAGAAAAATGCAAGTATCGCGATTGTATGCATCTCAAGGAGGAAGGCTGTTGCATAAAAAAAATGGTTGAAAATAAAGAAATATTAGAATCAAGATATAACAATTACAAAGCCTTTATAGGGGGAAAATAAAATGGAAATATCTGTATCAATTTTAAACTCAGAAGACAAGAAAAAGATAATAAAAGAGCTAAATAATTCAACTATAAATTATTACCATTTAGATATAATGGACGGAAATTTTGTTTCTCAAAAAGCTTTATCCCTTGAAGAAATATCAGAAATTATTCCCATTTCCAATAAAGAACTGGATGTTCACTTAATGGTGAGCAATCCAACCAAATACATCGAATATCTTGGGAAAATAAAACTAGTTACATATATAACCATTCATTTGGAGATAGATAAAGAAATCTTAAATTTAATAAAAAAAATAAAGTCGTACCATAAAAAAGTAGGAATATCAATTAAACCAAATACTGATATTAATCTTTTAAAACCATATCTAAAATATATCGATTTAATTCTTGTTATGACTGTCGAACCTGGCCTAGGAGGCCAAGCTTTTCTAGAAAACAGTCCAAGTAGATTGCATCAAATCAAACAGCTAATTACTGGCTATGACATACAATTAGAAGTCGATGGAGGAATTAACAATCAAACAATAAAGTTAGTTCAAGAAGCCGATATAGCGGTTGTTGGTTCATATATTACCACTTCCGATAATCCGATTATGCAAATAAGTAAGTTATCTGCATAATAATGCTCACTTATCTTATAATAATAAAAGAAAGGAGCATTAATACCATGGAAAATAATAAACAAAAATTAGAAAATGAAATACTGGAAGAAGAATATAAGTTGGGGAAAGAGTATTATAGTAAGTTATTAGAAAAAGCAAAAGAAGAAAATAATAACCAGAAACTATTATAGTAAATATAAAAAGTAAAGTCTGATTAAAATATGATTTAATCAGACTCTTTTACTATCTTTAAATAAATATTATGCTACTTCGTTATTTTTCTTTAGTCCTCTTGCTTCTCTAACACTAGTCTTAATCTTACTTCCATCTTTAAGTGTTACAGTCGTAAAATTAACTTTCTGTTTGTCCTTAGATATCTTCAAACAATTAGGTCTATTATTTACAGATCTTGTTTTCTTACTTGTTACTTTTTCCATCGTCTTTCCCTCCTCATCAGTTCGTAATTAACTTTACCATAAAAATCGCTCTAAGTCAATAGGATTATTTTGTTCAATTTTAAATCATAAAAAAATAGTCTTAATATGCTACAAAATATATTGTATTTAGTAATATTAGAACACAAAAAATTAATTATCTTCTATATAATTTCCTCGTTTAATAAATTCTTTCAAGATTTTAGTAATAGCTCTCTTCTCTATCCTTGACACATAACTCCTAGATATACCAAGTTCTTTGGCAATCTCTTTCTGTGTAATTTCATTATTTCCATCTAGGCCGTACCTTTTACATAACACTTCCTTTTCTCTTTTATTAAGAACTTTCATATATTCTTTTAATAATTTAATATTATCATTTTTATGTATTTCTTCAGCAAAATCAGGATCTGCTGTCTTAAGCACATCCAAGATAGTAACCTCATTTCCCTCTTTATCATAACTAATGCCATCGTAAATACTGACATTTTTAGAATTCTTTTTATCTGCTCGAAAATACATTAATATTTCATTTTCGGCACACTTTGCAATATATGTAGTAAGTCTTACATTTTTTTGGGGAGAAAAACTATCGATACCCTTTATAAGACCTATAGTTCCAATGCCTATTAAGTCGTCGATATCGTTTGTATTAGATTCAAACTTTTTAACAATATGCGCCACTAATCGCAGATTTCTTTCTATTAGAACATTTCTTGCCTCTTTATCACCATTTAACATTTTTTCAATATAAATTTCTTCCTCCTCTTTTGAAAGAGGATTAGGAAAAACATTGTTAGAATACGCACCAGTAAAAAAAGCAAAATTATCAATAATAAAATTAAAAAAATTAAATAACATCATACCTCCTAATAAATAATATAATAAAAATAATCTAATTATGATTAAATATATATGATAAAAAATCGTCTTTTATTTGACTAAAAAATATAGTATAATTAAATCGAGGTGTAATATGAACTATTTTTTCCCAGATATTTATCAAAAGAGTATATATACAATAAATTACGACAAGTTAAAAGAAAATGGTATAAAGTGTCTTCTTTTCGATTTAGACAATACATGTGTGCCATATG
The DNA here is from genome assembly GCA_944329195.1 of uncultured Bacilli bacterium. Classification (GTDB taxonomy): domain Bacteria; phylum Bacillota_I; class Bacilli_A; order RF39; family UBA660; genus CAG-302. The sequence continues at coordinate 29,883 of CALVHX010000006.1, forward strand.
TAGAAAAAACACCTACAAGAAAGCTTGTAGACTTATTTGATAAATTAACTAATATGGGTTTAAAAGTTATTATTTTTTCCAATTCACCTAAAAAAAGATTAGAACCATTCAAAAAAAAGTTGAATGTCGATTGCTGTGCTAACGCCAAAAAACCGAGAAAAAATAAATTTTTAGTAATTTTAAAAACGTTTAATTATGATTTGTCAGAAGTTGCAATAATTGGCGATCAACTAATGACCGATATATATGGTGGTAATAAAGTCGGAATAACGACCATATTAGTCAATCCTATGTCCGATACAGACATGCCACTTACTAAAATTTACCGTTTTATTGAGAAAAAAAAGATAACAAAAATGACAAAGCAAGGAATATTTAAAGTAGGAAGATATTATGATTAAAAAGTGTCTAGGGTGTGGAGCCTCTATTCAAGTAGAACATGAAAAGAACAAAGAAAATATGAATAACATAGAAAGATCATTATGTGAAAGATGTTTTAAATTAAAAAATTATGGAGAATATAAAAATACAAATTTAACAAATGAGGATTATCAAAAAATATTAGACAAAATACCTAAAGATGCACTTGTAATTTATGTGACATCTCTACTAAATATTAATTTAAAATACATAAATAGATTTGATAATGTTATAATTGTCTTAACTAAAAAAGACCTATTACCAAAATCAGTAAAAGATTACAAACTAATAAATTATGTATCGAAAGTGACCGATAAATATCTTGATATTGAGATAATAAGTTCAATAAAAAATTATAATTTAGATAGCTTATTTTCAAAATTAAAAAAATATGGCAGAGGAAAAGAAATATATTTTGTAGGAATGACAAATTCTGGTAAGTCGACTCTAATAAACAAATTAATAAAAAATTATTCTAATGAAAAAAAAGAGATAACGACAAGCATGTATCCTTCAACTACTCTAGGTAAAATAGAAGTATGCATTGATAACTTAAAAATAATAGATACCCCAGGATTATTAAGTAGCGGAAGTATTTTAAATACTTTGAACATACAAGACATAAAAAGAGTAACTCCAACCAAAGAAATAAAGCCTAGAAGCTATCAGCTTAAAAATACAGGCTCTCTACTTATAGATGATATAATTAGACTTAATTATTATAATGATAACAACATAACAATATATCTAGCAAATAGTTTAAAAATAACAAGGATTAGTCTAGGCAATCAAAAGTTAAAAGATAGCAAAAAAACAACATTTAATTTAGAAAAAAATAAGGATATAGTTATTGAAGACTTATGTTTCATAAAATTCACTAATGAATGTAAAATAGAAATCTATGCTCCATCTTCGGTAAATATTTACGTAAGAGATAATTTAATATGAAAAAGTAATATTACTATTTACATTTTTATCATTTTATATTATAATTTAACTAGAATAAGAGGAGGCATATGTATGAATTATCTTACTAAAGAAGAATTAGAAAAATTGGCATCTAAATTAACTGACAATCCTACAATTGGAACCATAGAAGCATTCGTAGAAGAACATAAAGGTAAGGACCAAAATTTAGGAGAAGGAGCTCCCTTTCTACAATCTACGCAACCTTTAAATCCAACATCTTCTATAAATGAAATCCCAGCAGTTCAACAAGTTCCAAGTGATGGGCAAGGTGCGCAAGTGGCTTTCAATGGGAACATATTTAATCCAAGCGTAGAACATGGAAAACCAGATTTAATGGAGACAACCAACAACTTTAAATTGGATATAGGTTCTGCACCTAATAACTCTATTCCAAGTGGCAATCCATTCTTTGGACAGCCAAGCCCAAATACAAATACAGGAAATACAATTCCTATTGGCAACCCTCAAGCAACAATATTAGGTGAAATGCAAAATCCAAGTAGTTATTCGAGAGCAGCTTAATTTGCAAAACCAAATAACTAGTAAGTAATAAGAAAGTTACTCACTTTTTTAATAGATCAACTATTGATATCACTCTATACAAATTATTCTTTGCACACTTGAAAGAATTATGCTATAATAATGCGCTAGGAAAGTGGCATTCAAATGTCAAATAATATAGAAGACATAAAAAGCAGTTTATTTAGGACAATAAATCATGTTGCTTCAGAAGCACCACAAATGTTAGATGAAATAGTTACTAATACTGTTTTAATCTGGATTATTCAAGAATTTGATGATAAGATGAAAGAATTAATTGGCAGATTATCTAAGCTTGAGAACTCAATGTTGTATGCTTTCGGTGAACAGTTCGATTATTGTGTAAATCTGTATTGTTATTACTGTAGAGAGCTTCGTTGGCTATATTACAGATACTTATTATTTGAAGAGTTGGTACAATCCAGAAAAATTCAAATCAAGATGCAGACAGACTTACAACTTGTTGAAGAAATTATAGCAAAGCCAAAGGATCAATTAGAAAGAAAACTAATGGGCCTTAAAAAAATCACGGAAAAAGATATGTATTAGAACAAGAGAACTAATCTAATGAAATTACAAGTTCTCTTTTTATTTATAGCTCAATATATAAATTTAAACATTCATTATATAAAAGCGAATTAATTTATAGGTAGCAACATTAATCATATGACATTACATATTTTATCACTTTAAAGCAATTGACATCTCTAGATAAATAATATATAATAACAAAAGAATTGAGGTAATTATGAATACAAAAAGCATAAATATACAAGCTTTAGCCTTCATAGGTGATGCTGTTCTTTCCTTGTATATTAGAGAAGAATTGTTAAAAAAAGGAATTGTTAAAGCCAATATTTTACAAAAAAAGACTACCGAATATGTATCTGCCAAAGGAGAAGTAAAAATTCTAAATCATCTCATTACTAGCGGCATCTTAACAGAAGAAGAAATAGAAATAATTAGAAGGGGAAGAAATAATAAAAAGGACAGCCATCCAAAAAACACTGATATCATAACGTATAAATGGTCGACTGGTTTTGAAGCGCTACTTGGGTATTTGTACCTAAATAATATAGTCCGGTTAAAGGAAATCCTCAAAGAAATAGAGGTGGAATAATGCAAATATATGGAAAAAATGTCGCTCTTGAAAAATTGGAAAGTGATAGCAAGATAGAAAAAGCATATATTAGTAGAAAATTAAGCGATGAACAAATAATAAATCTACTTAAAAAGAGAAATATTAAAACTATAATTTTAAATAACAGTGAATTAGATAAAATGTGCAAGGGCCTTCATCAGGGAATAATATTAGAAGTAGAAGATTTTAAAACACATACTTTTGAAGAAGTAATACCAAAAATAAAAAAAGAATATCCACTAATTGTTATATTAGATCACCTCGAAGATCCCCACAACTTCGGAGCCATTATAAGAAGCAGTGAAGCATTTGGAGTAGATGCAATTATCATACCAAATGACCGTTCTGTTGGAATAACAAGTACTGTTGTTAAAACATCCGTTGGTGCCATCGAAAACATAAAAATAATAAAAGTAACAAATATAAATAGCACCATTAATAAGTTGAAAGAATACGGTTATTGGATAGTTGGAACAGATATGCAAGGAATTGATTACACTACAATAGATTACAAGACTAAAATAGCAATTGTCATAGGTAATGAAGGGAAAGGATTAAGTAGATTGGTTCGTGAAAACTGTGATTATATAGCAAAAATACCAATGAAGGGAGCAATAAATAGTTTAAATGCATCTGTCGCTGCAGGTATATTTTTATCGGAAATAACAAGAAATAGGGGGTAATTATGGAAAATGATTATGAATTAGTATATTTAGCAAAAGAAAATGATGAGATAGCCATCGAAATATTGTATAAAAAATATCACACATTTATACAAAAAACTGTTAAAAAGTATTCTAGATATAATCGCGATAATGAAGAAGATTTTTTAAATGAGGCTAATCTTTCTTTTTATAATGCAATAAAAACATATAAAGATGATAATGCCTTTGTTACCTATTTAAATAGGTGTTTAAAAAGTAGCCTTCTAAATTATTACAAAAAAATAAATAGAAAGAAAAATAAATTCTTAAATGAGGCCATATACACTACAGAAAATGATGAAAATAATAATATCGTAATTGGCGATAATAAATATAACCCAGAAGTAATATTAATTGAGGAAGAAAAATGTAGTCATCTAAAAAAAAGTATTATAGAAAAATTATCATGGAAGGAAGAACTAGTATTCCAATTAAAAATTCAAAACTATTCTGCTAAAGAAATAGCGGAAATTACGGATAATAATCTTAAAACTGTCTATAATATACTTAAGAGAATAAAAGACAAAATTGTCAAATTAATGTCATAAGATAATAGAGTATTTACTTTTTATAATCTTTATTATATACTATACCTAGATAAGGAGGAGCCTTATGATATCAGAAGAATTAAAAATTAAGATTATTTATGCTGTTATTAGAGCTGACTCGAAAGAAGAAATTATAGGAAGTATGCAATCATTATTAGGAATAGGAGACAACAAGACAACCGAAGGACTAACTACTACTAGTCATGCAGATAACTTTGAAGGTATATATGAGCCGGAGCATATAAGCCAAGTCGAGGAAGACCTTGCCCAAACTGGATTTAGCATGGGTGCCACAGAGCCTATGTATACTAGTGAAATCCCTATCCCTAATCCATATGGAGGAAGTAGAAGGTTAATTAAATAAGTGAGTTTAAAGCAATGCTATCAAAAGCATTTTTTTATTGCTCAATAATGTGAAATTATGATATAATATCAAAGACGTGTACGGAAGGTGATATAAATATGGATAAAATAATAATAAAAGGAGCTAGAGAAAATAATTTAAAGAATATAAATATAGAAATCCCTAAAAACAAATTAGTTGTCATGACAGGAGTATCGGGAAGCGGAAAATCATCACTTGCTTTTGATACTATATATGCAGAGGGACAGAGAAGGTATGTCGAAAGTTTGTCTGCTTATGCAAGACAATTTCTAGATAACACAGGAAAGCCAGATGTAGATACCATAGAAGGATTATCGCCAAGCATATCGATCGATCAAAAGACAACCAATAAAAATCCGCGAAGTACTGTCGGTACAGTGACCGAAATATATGACTATTTAAGGTTACTATTTGCAAGAGTAGGAGTGCCATATTGTCCAAATCATAATATACCGATAACATCGCAGTCGATAGAAGAAATGACAAACAGAGTTTTAGACTTAAAAGAAGACACTAAAATAATGGTTATGGCTCCAGTTATCAAAGGAGAGAAAGGAACACAAAAAGAACTTTTCGAGAAATTAAGAAAAGAGGGATTTGTAAGAGTAAAAGTAGATAACGAACTAAAAGATTTAGCGGCAGATATAGAATTAGAAAAGAATAAAAAACACAGTATTTCTGTTATCATAGACAGATTAGTAATCAAAGATGGAATAAGAAGTAGACTATATTCATCATTAGAAACAGCGTCTAATCTAGGAAAGGGTAAGGTAATAATAGATGTCATAGGAGGAGAAGAAATACTTTTGTCTGAAGATTATGCTTGCCCATACTGTGATTATTCCCTAGAAGAGTTAGAGCCACGCATATTTTCATTCAATGCTCCTTATGGATCATGTGACAATTGTAAAGGCTTAGGAGTTACATATAAAATAGATATAGATCTAGTTATACCAGACAAGACAAAGTCTATTTTAGAAGGAGCTATTAAGCCCATAAACCTAGAGGAAGAATCGAGCATAACATATACTGAACTTACTACAGTAGCAGAGTTTTATAATATTGACTTATCAAAATCAATAAAAGATTTGACAAAGGAAGAACTAAATATTATACTTTATGGTTCCAAAGATCCAATCACATTTAACTATAAATCTAAAAATGGAAACACTAGAAAAACAACAAACTATTATGAAGGAATCATTACCAATTTAGAAAGAAGATACATTGAAACAAAAAGCACATGGATAAGAGATTGGATTGAAACATACATGACAGAAACAGAATGTCAAAAGTGTCATGGCTCTAGATTGAAAGCATCTGTTTTAAATGTTCTCATAAACAAAAAAAATATTTATGAAATAACATGCATGTCGATAGAGGAATTAAAAGAGTTCATATCAAATTTAAAATTAACAAAAGAACAGCAAGAAATATCCGAAATAGTAGTTAAGGAAATACTATCTAGATTAAATTTTCTAAATAATGTAGGTTTAGGATATTTAACATTGGCAAGAGAAGCTGGAACTTTGTCAGGTGGAGAAAGTCAGAGAATAAGACTTGCCACACAAATAGGGTCGAGACTAACAGGAGTACTATATGTTTTAGATGAACCAAGTATTGGCCTTCACCAAAGAGATAACCAAAAACTAATAAATTCACTATTAGAAATGAGAGATTTAGGTAATTCCCTAATAGTCGTCGAACATGACACTGATACAATGCTTTCAGCAGATTACTTAATAGATATAGGACCAGGTGCTGGTGAAGCTGGAGGATATGTAGTAGCGGAAGGCACTCCAGAAGAAGTAATGAACAACGAAAAAAGTATTACTGGTAGATATTTAAAAGGATTAGAAAAAATAGATATACCTAAAACAAGAAGAAAAGGAAATAAAAAGTATCTTGAAATAAAAGGAGCCAAAGAAAATAATTTAAAAAATATAAATGTTAAAATACCACTAGGGACAATGACTTTGATCACAGGAGTATCAGGCTCTGGTAAATCAACTCTTATAAATGAAATATTATATAAATCACTTGCTTCTTACGTTTACGGTTCAAAATTAAAGCCTGGAAAGCATAAAGAAATAAAAGGATTAGATAATGTAGACAAAGTCGTTCAGATAACACAAGCACCAATAGGAAGAACTCCAAGGAGCAATCCAGCTACTTACACTGGTGTATTTGATGATATAAGGGAGATCTTTGCAGAGACAAAAGAATCAAAAATAAGGGGATATGACAAAGGAAGGTTCAGTTTTAACGTTAAAGGAGGCAGATGTGAAGCTTGCTGGGGTGATGGTGTAAAAAAAATAGAGATGCACTTTTTGCCAGATGTATATGTTCCATGTGAAGTATGTGGTGGAACAAGATATAATAGGGAGACACTAGAAATAAAATACAAAGAAAAAAGCATTTTTGATGTATTAAATTTAAGAGTAGATGAAGCAATGAAATTTTTTGAGAACCATCCGAAGGTCTTAAATAAGTTACAAGTATTACATGATGTCGGTCTAGGTTATGTAAAATTAGGGCAACCCGCTCCTACATTATCGGGAGGTGAAGCAGCCAGAGTAAAACTAGCTAAAGAGCTTCAGAAGAAGCCTACTGGAAAAACTGTTTTTATCTTAGATGAGCCAACAACAGGTCTTCATCAAGATGATATCAAAAAACTGCTAGTTATTTTAGAAAGAATCGTCGATAACGGTGATACTGTTATTATTATCGAACACAATTTGGATGTCATTAAAATAGCCGATTACATAATAGATTTAGGTCCAGAAGGAGGTAGTGGTGGAGGAACTATCGTAGCTACTGGTACCCCTGAAGAAGTATCTAAAGTAAAAGAGTCTTATACTGGACAGTTCTTAAAAGATATATTAAAGAATAATAAATAATTAAATGCCTCATTAACCTAGAGTTTAATGAGGTTTTTTGAAGCCTATAGTCTTCAAAAAATAATTTTAAAGTCTAAAGCCTTTAAAATTAAAACACCATTTCATTTGTAAAAAGATAAATAGATGTACAAAATAATACTAGCATCAAAATATTCGTATAACATATTGAAAAAAACGTAAAGAGAAGAAAACGAAAGTGTAAACTGATACACCGATAATAATGATGATGGTCATGGGCATGAGCATTGGAATAAAGCTGACGACTATAATAGTAGAAAAATGCGGATTTCAGTAGAAATGAAAGTAATCCACATAGTAACCTATCAACTGGAGAAGTTCAAGTTATAGTGATTACCATTTGACAGCAGCTTGTGTGAAACACTATTATAAAATAGCTCCAATAATTGTAGAGAAAATAGATAAAGATAATATAGTTGATTATTGTGTAAAACAAATAGAAAATGAAAATTATACTGATAATTGTAAAAGATATGAAGACAGTATACTAGTGTTTAAGAGAACTTACACCAATGATAAATCTAAAAAAGAGTATTATGATAAATAGATTAAAAACCATTAAATTAGAGACCTTAGGCTCTAATTTACTTCTTAAGACTAAAGGCTTAAGAAGAATAATAAAATAAAGATAATTCCAAATAAAGAATTATCTTTTTATAATATATACCAATTAATTATGTAAATACCAAGTCTTATTAATATCACAACTTTGACTTAGAGGTTCAGGATTAGGCCTATCTAAAATAGCAATAGTAGGCATCTTGAAAGCCGTCCCAAACATGATACAAGTACCTGGATGTAGCGTTTTAATTTTATTAGTCAATGTAATATCAGCACTTGATATAATATCTTTAATAAACTGCAAATCTTTAGGATGAAACATTTTAAATACCAGGAAATTACTACATTGCGATATTGTAGTCTCCGAAAGTTCAGAAGGCCTTTGAGAAACAATTCCTAAAAGTAATCCATATTTTCTGCCTTCTTTGGTAATTCTTTCGAAAATATTATACCCTAAGATATCGACATCACTATCATTCTGTACGTAGCGGTGCGCTTCTTCTAAAACAATGTGAAAGGGCATTGTAGCTCTTTGATTTAAAGAGACAATATAATCAAAGAATAGCTTTGAATAAATTTTCACTATGTTCTTTGCAAATCTATCATCGACATAATTAATATTAAAGTTGACAATCTGTGCCTTTCTACCGTTAGGACAAGTAAGTAGTAAATTAATATATCCTTCTCTATTAATATATCCATCATAATCAAAATATCTAGCATAATCACTATTCATAAGATTATTAAATCTAACTTTGAGTACATTAGCAAGTTCAAAAGCAGCATCGCTATTTAAAGTACCTTCTGAAATTAAAGCAAATTCTAGAGCAGTAGAAAAATCTTTCATTGTATACATGTACTCACCATTTGGTAAAGAAAGCTCAAAGTTAGTAAGACATAAACTCTCTAAATATTCAATGACAAGTTCAACATCAGAAAACTCACCACTTTGCTCGACAAACAAGCACTGCCTGATTGTTCTAGTCCATCCTCCCTTTTCAAGTTTAACTTCTAAATTGAGATTAGCAGTATTAAACTTTGTAAGTATCGACACAAACTTATTCCTAATTAAGCTAGGAGCCTTACCAGAAAAAAGCACATCGAGCAAACATCTGGCTATTATATCATTCTTCTGATTAATAACCTCTTCTTCTTTACGAGAAAAGTAGCTAACTAGTTTAAGAGCCTTTTCGATGACAGGAATTTGTTCTTTAGAAGTGGCGTTCATAAGAAGACATAAATCATCAACACCAAGAAGCCAGAAAGGATAACTTAAAATTTCAAACTCTGCACTATTTAAATCAGTTGTATACACTTTGTAGTTAATATTTTCATTAACTTCGTGTATCCTAGAAAAAGCTCTTTGATACTCACCGTAAGCATCAAATAGAAAAATATTAGAATAGAAGGGTAAAGTTTTACACTGATAAAAAATACCTTGAAGAATTTTAGCAACCGAATAAGATTTACCACTTCCAGAGTTACCTAAAATAGCAAAATGATTAGAAAAGAAATTTCCAACATCAAGTTTAATGTCGTAATCAGGATAAATATACGATTTTCCAAGCTTTATTGTATTTGGCGAATCATTATTTAAGACAATGTCCAAAATACTATTGTCAATTAAATAGCACCCCGCTTTAAAAGATGGTTTTGAAATATCTCCAAATAAAAATTTACTATCTTTAATTTCTCCAACTAGTGAAACTTGCATTATTCCATTTCCAATAGCTATAACCTCACCTATATTAATAACGTTTCCATCTCTAAAGACAACATTCTTACTGATAAGTCCATCATAATCATAAATATTAACTTGCAACTGTACCGACACAATATTATCATTAATAGCAATAATTTTCCCCAACATATTCTATTTCACCTATCATAAGTATAACAAAAAAACATAAAAAAGTATATATAAAAAATGAAGTTTCCATGGCAACCGTGCTTTAGAGAAACTTAAATCGTGGATATTACTCTAATGATATATGCACTTCTATGGTATATAATAAAATAAAAACTATAGATAGTCCTTAAGTTTATCTATAGTTTTTTCTTGAAACTTTAAAAACTCCTTAGCAAGTTCCAATTCATTATAGCTAACTTCATCTTTATATTGTTTAATCTTCTTTTCCATATCTATACTACCCATTGAAATCCCCTTAATGAGTAAATCCGCAATTGCACTATCGCTATTGTCACTTTTCACTTCTTTACTAATTCCCATTTTAGTCATCATTTTTACAAAAAAACTTACATCGGATATTTCAGAATCATTTCTTTTCAAAAATTTTTTAGTTTTACTCTTCCACTTTTCATATTCTTTTAAAATTTCTTCAATATATTTTTTAATCTTATTATCTCTTTCCTTCAAATCACTAAGTAGCTTTGTAAGTGTATAAGAAGCCATTTCAGCATCCTGATATATATGAAGAGCAAGTTCTTTATTTTCGTTCATAAAGTTTTCTCCCTTCTGTTATATTATGGATAAAAATTAAAAAAATATAATTAATATTTTCAAAGACTAATAAATATTGGATTCATACAAGTACATTACTTCAAGCTTATCATAATTACTTATATTACAAAGTTAATATAATAATATTTAAATTTTTAAATATAAAATTTAGTTTGCTCTGCAGTCGTGCTACAAGATTCAGAGCACTGTATCTTTTAACACGAGAAGAATATTAGTAAATAAAAAATAATATTTGACAAAAATAATCTATAAATAGTTGATTTAAATTCTATTTTGCTTTATGATATTTATGTCAAAAGGTTAAATTATAAATAAAAAAACTGAATGATATGATAGAGAAAGAGGTATTATATGAAAAAAGAAGAAATAACATTAAAGAATACAAAAGCTGAAATATTAGAAGCATTAAATCAAGCTTTAGAAAGAGAAAAAAGTATTAGTAAAACAAAATCCAACCCAGAACAAGAAGCAAAGGAAATTAAGGTAAAGAAAGCAATAGACGATTCAAGAAAAAATGTGGAACAAAATATTTTTTCACAAGAATTAATAAATAAATTTAAAGATTTAGAACTTGCTATAGCTTCTGAAGAAGAAAAGTTGAAAAACTTATATGGCATAGAAAATGAGTTAAATAATCTTACCTTAGTAATAAATGCTGGAAAAGATTTAATAGCAGAAATTGAGAACAATAAAAGGGTAGAGACAGAAAATCTAAATGCTAGTATAAAGGAGTTGGAGGAAGAATATAAAAAGAAAACTGAAGAATTGCAAAAAGAGTATTGGTGCAAAATCTAGAAATTTAAAAATAGAACGTGATAGAGAGATCGAAGAGTATAATTACAAAACAAAAAGAGAAAGAGAGATTAGTAACAATAAGTGGGAGGATGAAAAGAAAACAAGAGAAGCAAGTTTAAAAGCACAAGAACTGGAAGCTAAAAGTCTATTAGAAGAAGCTAAAGAAAAATCAAATAGCATGAAAGATTTAGAAAAACAAGTAAACGAGATTCCAAATCTTTTAGCTAGTGAATACGAAAAGGGAAGAAAGGAAGCAATAGCCGAACTTGAAAAAGAAAACAAATATTCCACAGAATTATTGAAGAAAGATTATCAAAGCACAATTGATAGACAGAATGACAAAATTACAGCCTTAAAAGAGGAGTTAGAGAAAGTAAACAACTTAAATCTAGCATTACAAGAAAAGATGGACAAAGCGTATATTGAAATAAAAGAATTAGCAACCAAGACCGTAGAAGCTACAGGTGGAGTTAAAATTATTGGCAATAATCAAGGTGACAATAAATAAATTAGAATTTATACTTTTGTAGTCACTGGTAAAATAGTGTTAAAAATGATAAACAGACATTATTAGTGACAAGTTGATTTGGTCATCATAAAGTATTTGCGAAGGTGATTATATATGAATGATAACGAAAATAGAGCTTCTAAAAAAGTAGTTATAGACCCTGGACATGGGGGGAACAGATTCCGGAGCTATCGGAAATAATTTGTTGGAAAAAGATTATAATCTTCTTATATCAAAGTATATGTTTGAAAGATTCGAAGAGTTAGGAATTCCTGTAGCAATAACAAGGGATGATAGTATAACATTATCACCAACAGAACGAGTAAATAATATATTATCAAAATTTGGCGACAGTAGTGATGTCATAGTTATATCTAATCGTGTAAATTCTGGAGGACAGGTAAGAAAAATGAATTATAACTGATTTTAATTATAAATCAACGAAAATGTGATAAAAAAGTTTAAAGAAAACATAAAAAAGTGATTAAACACCGAATATTTTCCTCAAAAGTGTGATATAATGTTATCAGGGGAGATGATATTATGCAAAGATTTATTACCGAAAAACTCATCATTTGGAAGAATAGTAAAGATAGGAAACCTTTGATCTTAAAGGGAGCAAGACAAGTTGGTAAGACATATATATTAAAAGAATTTGGTGCAAATAATTATGATAATGTAGCCTATTTTAACTTTGATCATGATGATGGACTAGCTGAATTATTTTTAAATACTAAAGATCCTAAAAGAATTATTGAGCAATTATCTTTAGCAAATGGTAAAAAAATAAATCCTAATACGACATTAATTATCTTTGATGAGATACAAGAATGTCCAAATGCATTAAATTCACTAAAATACTTTTGCGAAGAAGCAAGTGAGTATCATGTTGCTTGTGCTGGTTCGCTTCTTGGGATAAGACTTTCAAAAACATCTTTTCCTGTTGGTAAAGTAGATTTCTTAAATTTATATCCAATGACTTTTAGTGAATT
>CALVHX010000007.1 GCA_944329195.1 uncultured Bacilli bacterium
AAGTTATTAAATACTAAAGACATTGCTAAATTGCTAGAAAAAAACACATGATTTTAAAATTTCATGCGTTTATCCTGTAAATGATTTTAAATCTATTTACAAAACATAAAATTTAGTGTATTATTAATATGTTCCTTGGACTTTGTTATAGGTACCTCTTACCTACGGCTAGGTGCAAGGTGAAATTGAGATAAGGAGGAAAGATTATGGCTTTAAAAAAAGAAGTTAAAACTAAAATCATTAAAGAGTTTGCTAGGGATAGTAAAGATACAGGGTCTCCTGAGGTACAAATAGCGATTCTTACGAATGAGATTAATGCTTTAACAGAACATTTGAAAAACAACAAACAAGATAAGTCTTCTAAAAGAGGATTACTTATTAAGGTTGGTAAGAGAAGAAGTTTATTAAACTATCTTTTGAAGACTGATGTTAAGAGATACAGAGATGTAGTTAAAAAACTTGGATTAAGAAAATAAAGTAGGCACTCTTTTTTGAGTGCCTTTAATTTAGAAGGAAGGAATTATGGAAAAGAAAGTATTTGAATTAGATTTTTATGGGAGAAAGGTTATTGTAGAGAATGGTGAGCTTGCTAAGCAGGCTGATGGTGCTGTACTTATAAGGTATGGGGATACTGTTGTTTTAAGTACGGCTGTTGTTAGTAAAACGGCTAATTTGCTATCTGATTTTTTCCCTTTAATGGTTTTATATCAGGAAAAGTTATATTCTGTTGGTAAAATACCTGGTGGTTTTATTAAGAGGGAAGGAAAACCTACTGATGCTGCTACTCTTGCTGCAAGAATGATAGATAGGCCTCTTAGACCACTATTTCCTGAAGATTTTAAAAATGAGGTACAAGTTGTTAATGAAGTATTATCTGTCGATCAAGATAATTCTCCTGAATTAGCAGCACTTTTTGGTTCATCTTTAGCTTTGTCGATTAGTAAAATACCTTTTAATGGTCCAGTAGCTGCTGTTAAAGTGGGAAGAATAGATGGCGAGTTTATTATTAATCCTACTGTTTCTCAAGATGAAAAGTCCGATATAAGTCTTACAGTAGCGGGAACTAAAGAGGCTATTAATATGGTCGAAGCAGGAGCTAATGAAGTTTCTGAAGAAGATATGCTAGAGGCTTTGTTATTTGGGCACGAGGCTATAAAGAAACTTATCGACTTTGAAAATGAAATAATAAAATCGATTGGCCAAGAAAAAATGGATTATGATAAATTAGAAATAACCGATGCTTTAAGGGATGAAGTAAACTCTTTAGTTAGAAATAGGTTGGATGAAGCTCTTCGAATTAAAGATAAATTGGAAAAATATGCCGCTATTGATGCTTTAAAGGAAGAACTAGTTAGTAAATATAATGATGAGAATGAAGACGTTTTAAAACCAGATGAACTTAAGGAGCTTTTAACGAAAGTATCTTTAATATTTCACGAAATAGAATACGAACTATTTAGAAATATTGTCGTAAAAGAAAAAACACGAGCGGATGGTAGAGCAATGGATGAGATAAGACCTTTATCGACTGCTATTGACTTGCTTCCTAGAACGCATGGATCAGCTCTTTTTACAAGAGGACAAACACAGGCTTTAGCAACAGTTACTTTGGGTGCTTTGGGAGAACATCAAATTCTTGATGGACTTGGAATAGAGGATGCTAAAAGATTTATGCTTCATTATAATTTTCCGGCATTTTCTGTCGGAGAAACGGGAAGATATGGTGCTCCTGGTAGAAGAGAAATTGGCCATGGTGCTTTAGGTGAGAGAGCCTTATCTTATGTTATACCTAATGAGGAAGAGTTTCCTTATACAATAAGAGTGGTATCGGAAATTTTAGAAAGTAATGGATCATCGTCGCAAGCTACAATTTGTGCTGGTACTATGGCTCTTATGGCTGCTGGGGTTCCAATTAGAAAACCAGTTGCGGGAATTGCTATGGGTCTTATTACGCACGAAGAAGATTATACTATTCTTACTGATATTCAAGGTATGGAGGATCACTTGGGTGATATGGACTTTAAAGTGGCTGGAACAAGAGATGGTATTACTGCTTTACAGATGGACATAAAAATAAGTGGTATAAATAGGCAAATTCTAAAAGAGGCTTTGACTCAAGCTAAAAAAGCTAGAATGCAAATACTTGATGTGATTGAAAGACAGATATCAGAGCCTAGAAAAGAAGTATCTAAGTATGCACCTAAAACAGAGACTTTTATGATTAATCCAGATAAAATTAAGGATGTAATTGGTCGTGGTGGCGAGATGATTACAAAGATTATTTTGGAGTGCAGTAATGTTAATACGGTCAACGATATAAAGGCTGTCAAGGTTGATTTAGAAGACGATGGAAGAGTAGTTATATATCATACAGATAGAGATATTATAAATAGAACTGCTGAAAGAATAAAAAATATTGCAAGAGAGGTAGAAATTGGTAAAGTTTATACTTGCAAAGTTGTTTCTGTTGAAGACTTTGGTTGCTTTGTCGAATTATGGCCGGGCTGTGAAGGACTTATTCATGTATCTCAACTAGACGTTAAACGTGTCAATAAACCTAGTGATATTGTCAAAGTCGGTGATGAGTTAATCGCTATTGCTACAGGTTATGATAAAAAAGGTAAACTAAATTTATCTAGAAAAGATTTACTTAAGAAATAGTATATTTGAAAGGGTTTGAAATTTTATTTGAATCCTTTTATTTTTTAATATATAGAAAAAAGATACATATAGTAATTAAGGTGTGTATTTGTAAATAGTGTTTTTTTTGCTTTCCCATAGTTTGTTAAAGTATTTTTTAGTCTTAGTTATATGAAAAATATATATTTTATGCTATACTTAGTATAGTAGGAGTGACTGGCTATGGTAAGTGAAGAGTTAGATATTAAGCTTCAGGAATTTGTATCAAAATTAAATAAAAGAGAGTATATATCTGTGTATTTATATCAAATTGTTCAAAAAAATAATAAATCTCTTATTCCATGTGATTTCGATCTAGATGCGTACAATGATAATATTATTTTGCGAGAATATCAAAAATATAAAGATTACTTTGATAATATGTATAGAGGAGTTGATGATAAGATCCATCTTGATGTGGAACAAATAAAAGCTATCCTATCAGATGAAGATTACTCATTGATTATTGCAGGAGCGGGTACTGGTAAAACTACTACAATGGCTTCTAAAGTGAAATATTTAGTTGATATTAAAAAAGTAGATCCATCTAAAATTGTTGTCATGAGTTATACAAAGAAAGCTACAGAAGAATTGGAAAAGAGAATTACTATTGATTTTGGTATTCCTGCTAAGGTTACTACTTTTCATTCACTTGGTTTGATGCATATAAGAGAAATATTTAAAAATAGAAAATGCTATGTTGTCGATGAAAATGTATGTAATAAAATATTTTTTGATTATTTTAAAGAGTATATTTTTCCGTATAAAAATAAGGTAGCGGATTTAATTAATGTGTTTAATGCTACTACGGTTGCTCAAAAATGGGTGTTTGGTAGATATTTTAAGGAAAATTATGATAAATATGAGAGATTTGATGATTATTTCGAGGCTTATAAAAAATATCGTCTATCGGAAATAGCAGACTTAAAGGGATGGATAAAACAGAAGATTGAAAGTGATTTGAATGATGAAACAGTTAGAACTATAAGAGGAGAGGTTGTTAAATCAAAGGGAGAGGGGATGATTGCCAATTTTTTATATGAAAATGGTATAGATTATGAATATGAGAAAATATATGAGAAGTTGATGCCGGAGAAGAGGGTATATCGTCCAGATTTTACTCTGAATATTGGTGGTGAGGAAGTATATGTTGAATATTTTGGTTTATCTACTTATAATGAAGACGAACTTGGTAGATATAATAAGATAAAAAAAATGAAAGAATACTACCATCAAGTGCGCCATACAAGATTTATAAAGATAGATTATTATAAGGGAGAAAACATAATACAAACGTTAAAAGATGGCTTGATAAAACTTGGATTTGTTCCTAATCCTAAATCAAATATAGATATATTTAATACTATAATGGATAATAACAAATTAGTGGAATTATATCCTTTTAAGAATTTTATGTTAAAAAATATTAATGTTATAAAATCATCTGTTAAGAGGAATAATTATGTTGAAGTAGTAAATACTTATATTTCTTCACTTTCTGATGATGAAAAGAAAATGGCTACTACGCAATTTAAATATATTAATGATTTTTATAGATATTATCAGAATAGGTTATATGGTAGCGAAAATTATGGATTTGATTTTGCTGATATGATTTTTTATGCGAATCTTTATATAAATAGAATTGGCAGAGATAATAATTTAAATTTTGAATATATAATTATCGATGAGTATCAAGATATTTCTGAAGACCGCTATTTGCTTACTAAAAGTATTGCTAGACGCAATACTGCTAAAGTAATAGCAGTAGGAGATGATTGGCAGTCTATATTTGCATTTGCGGGATCTAAAATAGATTATATTTATAACTTTTTAAACTATTTTCCAAGTGCTAAACTGCTTAAAATAACGAATACTTACCGGAATAGTAAGCAGTTAATTAATTATTCTGGAAATTTTATTATGAGAAATGAAGAGCAAATAAAGAAGGATTTAAAATCGTCTAAAGATATAATAAATCCTATTAGATTTGTACTATTTAAAGAAGATTGCGAATATCAAACACTAAAGAAATTAATACTTCAAATACATATGTCTAATCCTAATCATAAGATAATGATATTGGCTAGAACTAATAAAATGATAGAAGCTTGTTATGATGATCCTGAATTAAAAGATGCTATTGGAACTAAAATAGAGTATGTAGGTTACGAAGATATTAGCATAGATGGCATGACGATACACAAGGCAAAGGGGTTAGCATCTGATCAAGTGATAATAATTGGTCTAGATCCTTCCTTTCCTAATAATAATATATTTTTCTTTTGGCTAGAATATTTATTTAGATCTAAGCCTCAAAAAGAGAAAATACCTTTTGCAGAGGAAAGAAGATTATTTTATGTGGCACTGACTAGAACTAAGAATTATGTTCATCTTTTGGTAAATGAAAATCCTAATCTTCGAAGTCCTTTTATAAATGAAATATACGGTATAATAAAAGAAAATAATTAGATAAAATAGCTGAGATTGTTTGCTAAAAAATATTAATTTGGGTATGGATTTAATACTTACAATTTGATAAAATAAAAAGTGATGTGTTATGAAAAAGAAAGTGTATATAATTGTTTTGTCGATAATATTAATTTGTTTGATATTATTATTTGTGGATAAGAATACTTATAAAGAGTATAGTAAAGATTTTTACTATATGGATACTTATATTAATGTGAAATTAAATTCTATTAAAAACAAAAGTGAAGTTGATGCTATTTTCGAAGATATTGATTATCTATATAGTAGCTATCACAAACTTACTGATAGATATACTAGTTATGATGGAATAATTAATGTTTACTATTTGAATGAGGTTCTTCCCGATGGACAAGAGGTAATTATTGATGAGAGACTAGCCGATATTATTTCTCTTGGGATTGAGTATTATAATAAGACAGATGGTTTATTTAATATAGCTGCTGGTAATTTGATAGAGGTATGGAAAGAATTTATTGATGAGTGTAATTTTCTTCCTGATGATAGTGATTTGAATGTCAATATTGATATTAATGATATTATCCTTGAGAAAGATACTTACGTTAAAAATAATAATATTAAACTTGATTTGGGAGCGGTTGCTAAAGGATATGTTACTGAACTTGTTGGAAATTATTTGGAAGATAGTGGTATTTATTCTTATGTAATAAATGCAGGTGGTAATGTTAAGGTTGGAAAAGCTTATGATAAAGAGAGTTTTGTTATTGGAATAACTGATCCTAGTAATCCTAGTACTATTTTTACTAAAGTAAACGTTAATAACAAATCTGTTGTAACTTCGGGTAATTATCAAAGATATTGTGTATTAGATAATATTAATTACAACCATATTATTAACCCCAAAACTAGATATCCTGTCAGTGATAAAATGGCTGTTACTGTGGTGGGAAATAGTTCTACTATTTCGGATATTTATAGCACGTATTTATATATTTTACCGGTGGAAGATGGGCTTGAACTAGTTAACTCTAATCCTGATATTGAGGCTATTTGGTATATTGATGAAAAAACTATAGTAAGAAGTGATAATTTTAATTATGAATAAAAGTGATGTAAAAATTGTTGTTATTATTATATTGCTAGCGGGTTTTTCTTATATTATATTTAATTTAGTGAAAGAAAATGGAAATACTGCTTTTGTATATTATGAAGATAAAATAATACTAACTATAGATTTAAATATTAATAAAGAGTATGTGGTTCAGGGATTACTTGGAGATGTGGTTATAGAAGTTAAAGATAAAAATATAAGAGTAAAGGAGGAAAGCTCTCCTAAACATTTATGTAGTCTTCAGGGATATACAGATAGTAGTTCTAAACCAATAATTTGTCTTCCTAATAAAATAGTCATTAAAGTTGGAGGCGGTGACGATATTGATGGGGTGGTGTACTAGATGAAAACTAAGAGAATAACGACTATATCAATGCTTACTGCTATTTCTGTTGTTATAGCTATTATTGAAAGTTATTTTACTTTTTTAAATGGTATTGTTCCTGGACTGAAATTAGGGCTTGCCAATATTATTATAGTTTTTGCACTATACAATTATGATTTTAAGACTTCTCTGTTGATATCTGTGATGAGAGTCATTATTGTATCTTTGGTTAGGACTGGTTTTGGACTTAACTTTTTCTTCTCTTTGGGAGGAGCAATTTTTAGTATTGTAGCAATGTCTTTAGTTAAGAAGACTAAACTTTCGATAGTGGGAGTATCTGTAGTTGGTAGTGTATTTCATGGCATTGGGCAAGTATTAGTGGGAAGTATTATTTTGAATAATCATTATGTTATCTACTATTTACCATATTTGCTATTGTTATCTATTCCAACTGGTGTATTGATAGGTATAATTGCCAAAAGAATATTAAGTTATGATATATTAAAATTAATGAATAATGAAAAAAAATAAAAAAATGTGAAAAGATAGTTGACATATCTTTTTCTTTTTAATATAATATTAATAACAGAAGCGATGAGTCTGTTATTATTTTAAAGAATGATATTAACATTATGTTAATAAGAGGAGGAAAGATGAAAAATAAATTAAATGAGATAAGGGAGCTACTTATTGTAGTCGATATGGTAAATGGTTTTATAAGAGAAGGAGCACTTGCTGATTGTGGTCTTACTCAGATTGTTCCAGAAATTGTTAAAATGGTTGTAGAGTATCAGAAGAGAGGGCAAGGAATTTTGTTTGTTAAAGATGAGCATACGGATAGAAGTGCAGAGTTTAAAAATTTTCCTGTTCATTGTTTGAAGGGA
Organism: uncultured Bacilli bacterium; assembly: GCA_944329195.1. GTDB lineage: Bacteria > Bacillota_I > Bacilli_A > RF39 > UBA660 > CAG-302. The sequence continues at coordinate 7,451 of CALVHX010000007.1, forward strand.
GCAAGTGAATGTGAATTAATAGAAGAACTTAAAAAGTATGAGAAAGACAATATGTCGATCGTGAAAAATTCTACTAGTGCTATCTTTGCGCATGGTTTTCTTAAACTTATTGATTTAATGCCGAATTTGAAGAGAGTAGTTGGATGTGGTGTGGAAGCAGATATTTGTGTTCTCAATTTGTTTATTCCTTTAAAAAATTATTTTGATCAAAATAACAGATATGTGGATGTCTTTGTTGTTGAAGATGCCATAGACACTTTTAATACACCTTGTCATCCTAGAGATGTGTATTTGAATGCTAGTAAATTACTAATGCGACAATCTGGTATTAAATTGGTTAAGAAATATAAATTTGATAGAGAAGGAGATTTATGATTATGGATATTAATGTGAATTATAAAAGATTGGCTAGGAATTATACTTTAATGACGGATAGTTATGAATATAAAATGGCAAGTGGTTATTTGAAGAGTAAAAAGGAAGATGATATTGCTGTTTTTGATGTTTTCTTTCGAAAGATTCCTAATGGTGGTGGATATGCTATTATGGCTGGTTTGGATAAGGTTATTTCTTTTATTCAAAATTTAAAATTTGAAGAAAGCGATCTTTGGTATTTTAGAAGATATGGGTATGATGATGAATTTATTAATTATCTTAAAAACTTTAAGTTTACAGGAGATATTTATGCTATTAGTGATGGAACTCCGGTGTTTCCAAATGAACCGCTTATTACTGTTAAAGCTCCTATTATAGAAGCACAGATTATTGAGACTGCCCTACTTTCTATTATAAATGGTGCGATGGAACATGCTACTGGTGCTAGAAGGATTGTTGAAGCATCTAGAGGAGCTGGTGTTATGGAGTTTGGTTCTAGACGTGCAGATGGACCTGAGGCAGCGCTTGATGCTTCTATGTATGCTATTATGGCGGGGTGCGTTGGTACTAGTAATGTATTAGCGGCAAATATGCTCGGCATGGAGGCTTTAGGTACGATGGCTCACAGTTGGATTGAATCTTTTAATAGCGAATATGATGCGTTTTTAAGTTATGCTAAAATTTATCCTGATAATTGTATTTTGCTTGTCGATACTATTGATACTTTGAGAAGTGGTGTTCCTAATGCCATTAGGGTATTTAATTATATGAAAGAACACAAATTGAATACAGACAATATTGGTATCAGAATTGATTCTGGCGATCTTTCATATTTGTCGAAAGAAGCTTATAAAATGCTTGTTCAAGCAGGGTTTGGAAATGCTAAAATAGTATTAAGTAATGGTCTTAATGCGGAAACGATAGAATCTTTAATTGTTCAAGGCGCTAAATTTGATATGTTAGGGGTAGGTGATAATATTTCTAAACCAGAAGGAAGGATGGGATGTGTTTATAAACTAGTTGCTATTACTGAAAATAATAAACTTATACCTAAAATTAAACTTAGTAATGATCGAATTAAAATTGTAAATCCTGACTTTAAAAAGTTATACCGAATTTATGACAAAAAGTCTGGATATGCCCTAGCGGATGTCATGTGTAGATGGAGTGAGAAAATTGATAGGGAAGAACTAGTAATTGTCAGTTTAAACGATCCTACTAAAAGAGCATTAGTTAGTGATTTTGAACTTGTAGAGTTGCAGAAGCCTATCTTTGTAAATGGACAACTAGTTTATGATGATTTAAATATTTTGCAAAAACAAAGATATTGTGACGAGCAGATGAAATTACTATATGATGAAATTAAGAGAAGCAAAATGCCTCATCAATATTATGTCGATGGAACGGAATCTTATGTTGAATTTAGAAATAATATGATCGAGGAGACGAGATGTAAAGTTAGAAAAATAGTTAGTAAATAATTTTTTTGAAAAATGTTTATAATTATGGTAGACATGAGAACTTTATTGATGATATACTTGTTGTAGATATAAAATATTAGAAGATTGAGAGGTAAACTTATTGTGAATAATGATTTGCGATTAATTGTTATGGATAATATATCGGAATTAGGAGATAAGGTAAAGAAACATTTAAATGATATGAATAACAATAATGAGGATTATATTATTAAAATTATTAATGATAGATTTAATAATGGGGAAGGGAAGGTTACTATAAAGGGTTCCGTCAGAGAAAAGGATTTATACATAATATCTGATGTTGGTAATTATAGTATTACTTATAAACTTCATGGTCACGATACTTATATGTCTCCTGATGAGCATTTTCAGGATATAAAGCGTGTTATATCCGCTACTAGTGGGCATGCTTATAAGATTACTGTTATTATGCCGCTTTTATATCAATCAAGACAGCATAAAAGAAAGGGAAGGGAGAGCTTAGATTGTGCTCTTGCTCTTCAAGAACTTGAAAGATTAGGAGTAAATAATATTATTACGGTCGATGCTCACGATCCTAATATTGTCAATGCGATACCTAATATTGCCTTCGATAATTTTTATCCAACAAGTTTTATTTTGGATGATTTGCTAGAGGAAATGGATGATGATAATTTAATTGTTATTAGTCCAGACATAGGTGCAATGGAAAGGGCTAGATATTATGCAGATAGGTTAAAATGTGATGTTGGCCTTTTTTATAAGAGAAGGGATTTAACTAAGGTTATTAATGGTAAAAATCCAATTGTCGAGCATGCATATATGGGAAGTAGTATCGACGGAAGAGATGCTATCGTTGTCGATGACATGATTTCTTCTGGTGCATCGATGCTTGAAGTAGCTAAACTTCTCAAAGAGAAAGGGGCAAGAAATGTCTATTTGGTTTCTTCTTTTGCTCTTTTTACGGAAGGTGTAGAGTGCTTTGCTAAGGCGTATAAAGAAGGGCATTTCGTTAAACTGTTTACAACTAATTTATCATTTGTTCCCGAAAATATAAAAAAGGAGCCGTGGTATCACGAAGTTGATTTGTCGATATTAATTGCTCAAATTATTAATACTTTGAATAAAAAGGAGTCTTTAGAAAAATATTTTTAAGGGGGGGTCTTATGATAAAAAATATTAAGATATTTGTCAATAACAATTCAAAATCGAACGAGATTTTTAACGAGTTAAAAGAAAAGCTGATACTTGCAGGTTTTACGATTTCTGAAGATGCTTTTGATTTGGGAATAGCTATTGGTGGTGATGGTGCTTTTTTGAGGATGATTAAATCTTCAAATTTTGATGGTAATTGTCTATATGTTGGGATTAATACTGGTACGCTTGGCTTTGCACAAGAAATCTCTGCCGATAGTATAGATGAATTTATTTGCAAACTGAAAAAACAAGAATATAAGCTTGAAAGTATTGGTGTTCAGGAAAATAAAGTGGTGACGAGGGATAATAATTTAGAATGTTTTTATTCATTAAATGAGATTGTGATACGTGAAAAGGATTTAAATACTGTAGTGTTAAATACTTATGTTGATAATGTTCATTTAGAGGAGTTTGTCGGTGATGGTCTTCTTATTGCTACTTCCTTTGGATCTACTGCTTATAATTTAAGTTTTGGTGGTTCAATTGTATTTAATGATTTTCATACTCTTCAGATTACACCAATTGCTCCTCTAAATAATAAGGCTTATAAATCACTTTTAAATTCGATTATTATTCCTACTAAAAAAAGGCTCAAGTTTGTACCTAGAGAGGATAAAAGTAATTTACTTATTACTGTGGATGGGGTAAATAAAGTTTTTGACAATGTCGTATGTGTAGAGACATATGTTGATGATAAAAGAATTAGATGTTTGAGAAGTGCTGACTATGATTTTGTAAAGAAAGTTAATGATAAATTTTTGAAATAGTGATATATAATATTTTACGGGAGGTAATTAGTATGAGATATGATTCTGAGGAAGAGTTTTTAAGAAATTACGATTCTAGTAAATTTGATAAATTGTCTATGACAGTTGATGTATTAATTTTTAGTGTATCTGATGAAGTTGTTTCTAATTATAGAAAACTTAGTAATAAAAAATTTAGTGTTTTATTAGTTAAAAGAAATGATTATCCTTTTAAAGATAAATGGTGTTTACCAGGTGGATTTATAGGTATTGATGAAGAGTTAGAAGATGCCGCTAGGAGAGTACTAAAAAAAGAGACTAATTTGGAAAATATTTATCTTGAGCAACTTTATACATTTGGTGAGGTTGATCGTGATCCTAGAATGCGCATTGTATCTACATCATATTTGGCATTGATCGACAAAAATAAACTGAACAGTAAAGTATCTGCCAATGTTTCTTGGTTTGATATTTCTATTTCGGAAACTGATAAAGAAATAGAAATTTACTTAGATAATGGAGAAGAAAGGATAAGATTTGTTGTATCTAAGAAACTAAGGGATATGACCACTGATAGATATGATTTTGTAACTACTTTTAATGATAAATTGGCTTTTGATCATCCTAAAGTTATTGTAAGCGGTATTTTTAGGTTGAAAAACAAAATTGAATATACTGATATTGTTTTTAATATGATGCCAGAATATTTTACTTTGGGAGAACTTCAGCAGGTTTATGAAGTTATTTTGGGAAAGAAACTTCTTGCTCCTGCTTTTAGAAGAATTATTGCAGATAAGGTTTATAAAACTGATAAAGTGAAAACGGGAGGAGGGCATCGTCCTTCGGCAATGTATAAATATAGAGCGAAGAATTCACATTTGTAATTATAATGTTTAAAGGTGATTTTAGGTCTAGAAAAAAATATAAAAATAATTTATAATTATAGCATAGGAGGATATGAGAGATGAGTAAAAATAAAAAGCTTTGTTTATTAGGAGTAGTAGGATTGACTTTGTTATCTGGTTGTACTAAAGGTTATAAGGAAGGAATATACACTGGCACTGCAACTGACACTTATGGTGGTCAAAATAATACTGCCACTGCGATAGTGACAATTGATGTCGATGGGAAAATAACTGATGTTGATTTGGATACAACATACACTAAAGATGGGGTTCAAACTACTAAAAAGACACTTGGTGATGAATATGGTATGTTTGGTCATGAATATGGTTCTACGGTTGGAGAATGGTATCAACAGGTTGAAGCTTTAGAAAAATATGTTGTAGATAATCAGGGTATAGATAAATTAGAACTAGATGATGAGGGTAAAACCGATGCAGTAAGTGGATGTACTATTAAGATTGATGCTTTATATAGTGCAATAGATTCGGCTTTACAGCAAGCAAAAAAATAGTCTTATTAAGTACTATCTTGTGATAGTACTTTTAATATTTATTGATACATATATTTAATTAGGTGATGTAATGAAGAAAATTATAAGATATTTTTCACTACTATTACTAGTTTGTTTTAGTTTTTTTTATACTGATAGGGTGATTAATTTGATAAATAAGAATGATCCTTTAATGAAACAGTTAAGCAGTGTTAGTGAAGAATATCGTGTGAATCCAGTGTCCGCTATTATAGAGGATAATACAATTATACCGGGTATAAAAGGAAGAGAAATTGATATTGAAAAGAGTTATGATAAAATGAAGGTAGCGGGTGTTTTTAGAGAGAGTGCTCTGGTATATAAGGATATAAATCCAAGTAGTAGTCTATCTAATAATAAAGATAAGTTTGTTATAAAAGGTAATAGTATTAAAAACGAAGTTTCTATAGTATTAATAGTGGATAGTAGCAATGATATTGATGATTTGAAGGGCTTTAATAATTTATCCTTGTTTTTAAATAGTAGCTACATAAATAGTACTAATATAGATAAGTTAAAAGAAAATGAGATATATACTTATGGAAAGAATGGTTTATATACAGATGAATCTTTAACTAGTGATAGTGCTATTATAAATAATTTATCAAATAATAAATCTTTATATTGTCTATCTAAAGAAAAAAATCGCGAAACTCTTAAGGTATGTAATGAAAGGAATATGTATGTAGTTATACCTAATATAGTTGGAGATTACTCTGCTATTAAAAAAAGCTTATCAAAAGGTAGTATAATTCTTCTTAACAGCATAAACAATATTGATTTGGTAATGAAATATATAAATGGTAAGGGATATGAAGTTGTAACTTTAAGCAAATTGCTAGAAGAATAGGTTTGTTATTTTTCTTGTAGTAATCTTTTACTTTAAGTTTTTTCTTCTTTTTGTGTTATAATGTAATTGTTAATTGAATAGGAGCTATTGAAAACATGAATAATAATAAATTTTTAACTACTTTAGTAGTTATTGCTTTGATATTTATTTTGGTATTAGCAGTTTATATTGGGGCAGGTGTTATCTCATCTGATAGTAATTTAGATAGAAAATTTAATAAAGATAAAGAAATTGAGTTTCTTAATGATAATCTTTCTGAAGTTGGCAGTTCTCTTGGTGTATTAGTATTAATGACTGGAATAGATAATTCTAATAGTAATAGGAGTTTTAAATTGGAAAAAAATATTGATTTGTTAGAAAATGAAGAAAATAGGCAGTTATTTGTTATGGAATATATTTTAACTTATCAAAATAATTATGATAAATTTATTGTTTTAGATAGTGATGAAAAGGTGGTTTTGAGTAACGCTGTTCCTACTGACAGTAATACTATTGCTTATTTAAAATATGAAGATTTTAATTTTTATTATAATAAGTTATTTGGGAATGATTTTAATTTATCTGATTCTATAAAAGGTAATACTTTATATGATGCTAAATATGTTTATTATCCTAATAAAAGAAATTTGTTAGATGGGTTATATGTACCTATGATAAGTGCTTTAAATATTAAATATGAAGATAATTATTTTGTAGCGGATGTAAAGGTTTATTATAGTGAGATGATTCGCAAAATAATTGGATATGAATACGATATGGCAACTTTAATATACAGTAAAAATGGTAATGGTGATATGCTGTTAAATTCTTTTGTTTTGAACTAAATTTTTAATTAAAAAAATAGGTAAGCAAAATTACCTATTTTAGTTTCTAATAATATTAAGTTATGATGTTATACTCTACTATAGAATTCTACTATTAGTGATTCATTGATTTCAGCATTAAGTTCGCTTCTTTCAGGGTATCTGACATAAGTAGCAGTTCTTTTTGATTCATCATAGTTAATAAAATCAGGTCTTTTAATTTTATTTGCAAGTGCAATTTCAATTCCTTTATGGTCTTTAGAGTTTTCTTTGATAGCAATGACATCTCCTGGTTTTACTCGGTAGGAAGGAATATCTACTTTCTTATTATTCACAGTGATATGACCATGATTAACTATTTGCCTTGCGGCTCTTCTAGTAGTGGCAAATCCAATTCTGTAAACTAGATTATCTAATCTACTTTCTAGTAAAATTAGTAGATTTTCACCGTGAACTCCGGGCATTTTAGCGGAGTCATTTACTAATTTTTTGAATTGTTTTTCAGAAATACCATACATGAATCTAACTTTTTGCTTTTCTGTTAATTGTACTGAGTAGTTAGATGGTTTCCTTTTCCTATCTTTACCATGTTGTCCTGGACCATAAGGTCTTTTTGAAATGTCTTTGCCATTTTCTAATATAGAAAATGAAACTCTTCTTGCTTTTTTGTTATTTGGGCCTGTGTATCTAGCCATTTTTTCCTCCTTCTTCTTAGAAGGCATATTTTATATTTAATAGGGTGTCTTAAACATATTTTCACTAAGCAGCTTTTAGTTACTTATAAATGACACATTACTAAATAATAAAATATCCGCTGCTAAGCACTAATATTATATAATTAATAATATTTTAAGTCAATTAAAAAAAGACAATATTTATTTTCTTTTTCTTTTTTCTGTATTGTAAATTGAAAAAAAATCAAAAAAATGTCAAAAAAGTGTAAACTGGAGTGATTTTGTTCTAATGTGTGCTATAATTATTTTGATGATGGTAGAAGGAAGAGTACCATTTTAGGAGGTGTTGTATCGGGGGTATTAGTTAAATAAAATAACAATAAATGATAATATAAAACATATATGAAAGGAAGAAAAAAATGAAAAAAATTACGAAACTATGTAAGATATTTTTAGTTTTGATAACTGTTTTTTCTAATTTATCTTCAACTGTTAAAGTTCTTGCGGATGAAATTATTTCTAAACCGCTAATTCTTACTTTAGAACAAGTTTTTGATGAGGAAAATGGTTGCGTCGATAAATATAATTTATCTTATATAAGTGAAAGAAATGACTATGAAGAATATGAAGAAGTAGATGGTGAAACAATAGAAAAAACTTATGATATTAAGCTTTCTTCAACATTTACTTATTTGAATAATGAAACTACTTTAGAAAAAGTGGATGTAATTGAAGATGTTACTGGTAGGACTTTAAATACTGTAAGAAGTACTTATGAATTAGATCCTATCTCAAAATACTTTGATGGTGTGTTTAATTTAGTTGTCACAGTATTAGATGATGAGACAACTATCTATGAAAGGGAAATATCTTATAATGTCAATAATAATTATAAGGGAATAACAAGTTTTTTAAATGAAGGTGAAATCCTTCCCTACGATGAAGTTGTAAATTATAATTCTATTGGAAATTTTGAGGTGTCGGAAGGTAAGGAATATACTAGTTACTTTAAAATTATGATTGGCGAGTTAAATCCTACTTCTAGCTATAAAATAGTATTAAATGATGGAACTATGACTGATAGTATGTCAGCATTAGAATTAAGGGAAGAAATATTAGTAGGTAGTAGTATTGATTTAACTGGAAAGCTATATGGTGATTATTCGGATGAAAGGGAAATTACTTTTGTAGAAGTTAGTGGAGAAGATATTACCAATACATATACTTATAGTTACAGTACTAATATAGAGTATGATGGAGATAATGATTACTTACTAAATACTATCTTTAGTGATAAAAATTTAATTTTTGCTGATGGTTACGCTATCATGCTTACTCCTGAGCTTTCTGATCGTCCAATTCTTTTAGTAGGGCAAGTATTAGAGGCTATAAAAAATTATAATAACGATATTCTTGTCGAAGTTACTGATGATAGTGGAAATGTACTTGATTTAACTTTGGAAGAAAATCTTTTAAGTGAAGTTAAGAACAATTATGTATTAAAATTAACTAATGGAGTAGATGTTTGCTATACAACTGTAGTAGTTGGTGATACAGATGGTGATAATCATTTGACTAAAGATGATCTAATTACCGCTATGAAGGGATATTTGGAAGATGAGTTAATTTTATCTATGGATATGCTTGGCGAAGATGAAGAACTTGGTGTAATTGGTTTTGATGATGTTATGTTCTTTAACGAAATACTAAAAAATAGTGAAGAACAGGTTGAAGATATTCCTTTGGATAATCAAAACTTTAGTTTGCAGTTTAGTGATATTACAGATGAGATTTATGTAGGCGATTATTTTGATTTGTCTTTAGTTGTTAAAACAGATAATGTTGCCGATTATATAGATGGTATTACTGGTTTGGTTAGTACTAATAGTAACTTAAAATTAGTCGATATTAAATTTAATAATAAATTAATTGGAATTTTTAATGATAATGGTAAGTTTATTGCTTCTGGTGATAATGTGACTGGTGATGATACGTTAGTTGTTACTCTTTCATTTATGGCTATAAGTGAAGGAGTCGGTACAGTTAGTTTAACAGGAAGTACTTCTAAATATTTAAATATTAAAGAATTTGAAGAATTATATAAAGAGATAGAAATTAAGAGAAATATCAGTACTAATAATAATTTAGCTTCTTTGCAAGCTAGTGTCGGCACTTTTGATATTCCATTTGATAGTGATGTAACTGTTTATACTTTGACAGTTCCATCCGATACAAAAACTGTTATTCTTTCTGGTTCGCTTGCAGATATCTATGCTAGTGTCGAGGGATTGGTAGAATACGAGCTAACTGGAGATACTACTACAATTAATGTTACTGTTACTGCTGAAGATGGCAGTAAGAAGGTCTACACTATTTATGTTGTCAAAGAAAAGGAAACAGTAATAGAACCTGTTACTTACTATTATTCTTCAAATAATTATTTGAAATTATTGGAAATTAGTGGTTATGAAATTGACTTTGAAAGAAATACTTATGAGTACAAAATTAGTGTTGATAGTGATGTTACAGAACTTGATATTAGAGCAGTAGCGGAAGATACAGGTTCGAGAGTAGAGATAACAGGAAATGAGAATTTTAAAGTCGGAGAAAATATTGTTACAATTACTGTGACGGCAGAAAATGGAGAAATTAGAGAATATAAATTAATTGTTGATAAAGAGGCTGAGGAAAAAGATGTTCTTACGGAAATTCAAGGCGAATCTAATACAGCAGAAAAAGTTGTCATCATAATACTTATAATACTAGTGGTGTTAGGATTGCTATATCTTATCTTCAAAAAAGATGATGAAGAGAGCAGTACGTTGGAGGAAAAGAAGGAAAAAAGTAAAAATACTGCTGGTAAGAAGAAGTAATTTTGAAAAGATTGACTATAGGGTCTTTCTTTTTTTATGTTTCTTTGTTATAATTGTATTGATAATAGAGAGAGTGTGATTTCTATGAATAGGAAAGGTCAAGCATTAGTGGAATTTGTTCTTATACTGCCTATATTTATATTTATATTATTTGCAATAGTAGATTTTGGAATGATTCTAAATATGAAAAGTGAGCTTGAAAATACTAGTGTCGATATTGTCAATAGGTTTAAGAATAGTGATTCTTTGGAGAGTATAAAGAGTTTTTATCCTGATTTATCTATAAATTTTACTAGTGATGATGAATACACAGTTATTACTATTTCTAAAGATGTAGATATTATGACTCCTGGTCTTAATTTAGTATTAGGAGAATCACATATGGTTACTGTCGAAAGGACTATTCCTAATGTTTAATCTTAATAATAAAGGGCAAAGTTTGGTTTTATTTGTTATTTTATTTCCTATATTTATTCTCGTTATGGCAATGGTATATGATATTGGAAACTTTTATTATGAAAAGGAAAGATTGGATAATGTCAATTATATGACAATAGAATATGGATTAGATGAGATTGAAAATATTAATGAAAGTGATCTAATTGATTTAATAGTAAGAAATACTTCTAATTTGAGTGATATATCGGTGCTAATAGATGATGATGTTATTACAATTAGATTAGGTATTAATGCTAAAGGAATTTTTAGTACTATTTTAAATTTTGATTCTATTAGTATTTCTTCAGAATATAAAGGCAGTATTATAAATGATGAAAAAATAATTGAAAGGGTAAAGTGATACTTATGGCAGGTAAGATAATTAGTGTGTCTTCTGTAAAAGGTGGGGTTGGAAAAACGACCATTTTGACTAATTTAGCGGGTATTTATTGTTCTTTAAATAAGAAGGTATTGATTGTCGATTTTGATTTATATTCTGGAGGCGTAGCAGTGTCTCTAAATGTTAAAAATGCAAAAGATATATACATGATGATAGATAGTATGCGTAATAATAGATTTACTGAACTTAAAAATTATATTGCTACTTATAATAGTAATATAGATGTTTTGGCTTGCCCTAAGGATCCTAGGGAAGCTTCTAAAGTAGAAAGCAGATTTATTCCGACTATTTTTGATTTGGCAAAAAAAGAGTACGATGTTGTACTTGTAGATACGACTCATGTATTAGATGAAATCAATTTGACAATTTTAGATTATTCATATATGACCCTTTTTGTTATTACGAATGATTTAGTAGATTTGAAGAATATGAAAAGCTTAGTAACTATCTTTAAAGATACTGGTAAAAAAAATTATCTTACTGTTCTTAATAATTCGAGGGATATTGGTAAGGATTATCTGAGTTTATTTGATATAAGAAATATTATTAAGACTAACATTGATTACACTATATCGAAAAATTATTATATAAAAAATATTGATAAGTACGTTATGAATGGTGAGATTTTAACTCTTAATAAAAAGATTAATATGTTTCATCAAAATGATGTTAGTAATATGAAAAAGATGGCTATGGATCTATTAGATGATAGACATAGTAAGGAGGAAAAATAGGATGGTAAAAAAGAGTTTGACTGAAGCTTTTGAAGTGAAACCAAGAAATTTTTCTTCGATAGAAAATGTAAAAGATTATGAAATTTTTAGTGATAAAAATTTATTAGAAGAGTTAAGAATTAAAATTGTTCAGAATTTAATAGAGGAAAATATACCTGACGATAAGCTTTTAGATGATTACATAAATAATGAAATAGATAAGACGTTAGTGGGTTATGATCTTACCAGTTTGGAAAGAGGCCATGTTTTTAGTTTAATTCAAAATGAAATTACTGGCTTTGGTCCAATTACTCCTCTACTGGAAGATGAGTCGATTACTGAGATAATGGTTAATTCTCCTGAAGAGATATATGTGGAAATAGATGGTAAAATTGTCAGAGATGAAACTGTTTCATTTATAAATGATAAACATATAGTCAGAACTATACAAAGAATTGTACAGCCTTTGGGAAGAACAATTGATGCTGCAAATCCTATGGTCGATGCTAGACTTAGAGATGGTTCAAGATTAAATGCTATTATTCCTCCTCTTAGTTTGAAAGGCCCTGTTTTGACGATTAGAAAGTTTAATAAAAATCTTGAGTCAATTGATGATCTACTTAGAAATGGGACTTTAACGGTAAATATGGCTAGATTTCTAGAGGCATCGGTCGAGGCCAAACTTAATATACTTATATCTGGGGGAACTGGCAGTGGTAAAACGACGCTTCTTAATGTTTTGTCTAGCTTTCTTGGTTATGATGAAAGAATTATTACTATAGAGGATGCTGCAGAGTTAAAACTTAATCAAAAACATGTTATTTCTTTGGAAACACGTGTTACTAATTATGAGGGGGAAGGGGAAGTCACTATAAGAGATCTAGTTAGAAATTCTCTTAGAATGAGACCTGATAGAATAATTGTTGGTGAAGTTAGAGGTAAAGAAGCTTTTGATATGATGCAGGCGATGAATACAGGACATGAAGGATCAATTACTACGCTTCATGCCAATACACCAGTCGATGCTATGAATCGTTTAGAGACCATGATATTGATGAATGAAATGGAAATACCCGTTTCGGCAGTAAGAGGATATATTGAAAATGCTATTGATATTGTTATTCAGATAGATAGATTATCTGATGGGAAAAGAAAAATTACTTCAATAAGTGAAGTTGTCGGTATAAAAAATGGTGATATTGAAATAAAAGAAATATTTTCGTTTAAGCAAAAAGGACTTATGGATGATGGTTCTGTTATTGGGGAGTTTGGGTTATATAAGAGAAAACCAAATGTTTATGATAAGATAATAAAAAAGGGATTTACGAATATTAGTGATATATTTGAATAATTAGGAAAGGAATGATGATATGAATACTATTGTTTTACTACAAATTATATTTACAGTTGTCTTATTTGTTATTATCATTCTAATATTTAGGCAGAATGTGTCTTTAAAAAAGGAAAAAAGAATAGGTTATTATTCATTAGAACCAATTGTAGATAATAGTTTATCTTTGAGTGATAAATTTATAAAAAAATATCTTGATTTTGTTAAGAGACAGAGAAAATTAATTGGGAAGTCTAAAATATTGAGAAGGAAGTCTAAAAAGTACGAGAAATATATAAAATATAAACATAGAGAGACATTTGAGCCTATTGATTTTATTACAAATAAATTAATTATCAGTTTTAACTTTTTGTTACTTACTATTATTTCACAAGTATTTACGATAAGGGTTTTGAGTATTTATGAACTTATTATTAATTATTTTATTGGGTACTACTTATTAGATATATATCTATATTTTGATTACAAAAGACAAACTAAACTGATCGAAAATGAACTACTTAGGGCTATTATTATCATGAATAATGCTTTTAAAGCAGGTAAAAGTACTCTTCAGGCTGTTGAGATTGCTTCTTTAGAACTTCCCGAGCCTATATGCGATGAGTTTAAAAAAATGTATTTGGATATGAAATATGGATTATCAGTCGATACTGCCTTTGAAAGGTTTGCTAAACGTGTTAATTTAGAGGAGGCTGTCTATTTGTCTTCTTCTCTTACTATTCTTAATAAAACTGGTGGAAATATTGTCGAAGTATTTTCTTCGATCGAAAGAACTTTATTTGATAAGAAAAAGTTAAGAGAGGAGCTTAAGAACATTACTGCTAGTGCTAATATGATTGTTAAGATTTTATTTGTAGTACCTTTTGTCTTTATTGGTATTATATATGTTCTTAATCCAAGTTATTTTGATCCTTTGTTTAGTTCACCTCTAGGGTATATGATAATATTTATTATAATTATTATGCTAATTATTTATCTTTTGATTCTTAAGAAGATAATGAAAGTTGAGGTGTGAGATTGTGAAGTATAAGGGTAATTTGTCTTTAAAGTTATACAATAAAAAAACAGTTAACAAAATTCAAAATAAAATTAATTTGCTTGGTGTCTCTTGTAAATATGATGCTATAACTTTTCTCAATGCTAGATTATTTACTTCAATAATTGTTTTCTTTGTAGTGCTTATTTTTTCTTCGTATGGCTATATATTGTCGATAGTATTTGTAATTTTATATTATTATTTATTTGAGAGAATATTACTTGATGAAAAAATAAAAAAGAGGGTAACCAAACTCAATAATGAGTCTATCTATTTTTTTGAGGTTCTTACTTTGTCTTTACAAACTGGTAGAAATCTAATAGAAGCTGTTTCAATTACGGTAAATAGTGTCGATTCAGAAATCTCTAGAGAATTTAAGGAGGCTATTAGGCAAACAAGATTTGGTAAAAGTTTAACAGAGAGTTTAAATGATATGCAAAAAAAGATTCCTTCGGATAGTATCAATAATATCATTTTGACTTTGACACAAGCTAATATGTATGGTAGTAGTATTATTGATATGATGTATAATCAAGTTGATTATTTAAGGGAAAGAAGGAAATTGGAAGTTAAAGCTACTATTTCAAAAATTCCAACAAAAATAAGTATTATTTCGGTATTTTTCTTTATTCCACTTATTTTACTTATTATACTTGCTCCTGCTCTTCTTTCTTACATTGGATAGTAGCCCTTGACTAAACTAATTATTAATAGTATGATAATAAACGATAAGATGTAAAGGAGGAAATTATATGTCAGGACATAGTAAATGGTCTACAATAAAAAGAAAAAAGGGTGCTATTGATGCTGAGAGAAGTAAGGTTTTTCAAAAACTAGCAAAAGAGCTTTACGTAGCCGCTAAATCAGGTGATAGTAATCCAGAGAATAATCCTACTCTTAGGATGGTTGTGGAGAAAGCTAAAGCTGAAAATATGCCGAAAGCTAATATTGAGTCCGCTATTAACAAGGCAAAGAATAAAGCTAATGATGAAAATTATGAATCAGTTAGATATGAGGGATATGGTCCTAATGGAATTGCTATTATGATAGATTGTCTTACAGATAACAAAAACAGAACTGCTGGTTTTGTAAGGAGCACTTTAACTAAAAGAGGAGGTAATTTAGGTACTGATGGTTCTGTCAGTTATTTGTTTCAAAGAAAAGGTGTTATTGTATTAGAAAAAATTTATGATGAAAATAAGATGATGGAAGATATTCTTAATTTAAATGTACTTGATTTTATAGTGGATGATGATAGTTATGTTATTTATACTGATCCTAATAATTTTATAGATGTTAAGGATAATTTGATTTCTTTGGGGTATGATAGATTTATAGTTAGTGAAGTTACTTTTGTCCCTAATAGTTACATCTCTTTGGAAAAAGAAGATATGGAAAAAGTGTGTAATCTAATAGATGCTTTAAACGATCTTGATGATGTTCAAGCTGTTTATCATAATTTAGAAATGTAAGATAAATAAGATAAGAAACTTTTCGTGAGTATTCAAGAGAGTGATAATTTCTTATGATGAGCACGTTGTGAATTAAATTATGCCCTTGATATTATTTTGATTATATGGTATTATAATATTGTAAAAATAGTAGAGGTGATGAAATGGAATTTAAAAAATTAATTTTAGTTTTAGTTGTCACAACTACTATTATTTTTGGGTGTTTATGGGGGAGTACATATGCTTATTATACGTATAACAACGGTACTTCTGTTAACGTGACTACTGGTAGTGTTAATACTGGTGTTGCTGTTGTTTTTAGTCAGAGCGAGTATATGAACATTCAAACGGGGGTTCCAATTACTGAAGATGACGTCGATACATATGCAAGCAAAACAGTTTTTACGTTGACCCCCGATAGTAATATTTTAAGTGGATATGATGTCGCAGTGACTGTAAATTTGATTAATTTTACTATTGATCCTGAACTTCTAGTAGCGGATTTTAGGTATAATCTTTCCTGTAGTGATGGAACTAATACGAATTTGATTACGAGTTCTTCCGGTAACGTTATTCATGACGATTATATTAATAATAAGGTATTACCACTTGGGACGCTTAGTACTTCTAATGGTACTTTTGATGTGGATAAGACTTACACTTGCACAATTAGAGTATGGCTTCATGAAACTGGATCAAATCAGAATAACTTGATGGACAGAAGTTTTTCGGGTTTAGTCAAAGTTAATTCTGTGTTTAGAAAGCAGTGAGGTTTATAATGATAAAATATAAAAAAACAATATTTATAATTTTAGGTGTTATAGTTTTTTCAGCTTTAGTTACGTCAGTGACTTATGCTTATATTGTTACGATGACTAATCAGGGAAATGTTCATACAAATACAGGAACGTTAGATGTAGATTATACTATTTCTGAAAATATTACTGGAGAGCTTTTGCCATCTTCTTCTAAGGATGATGGTTTAAAGGCCACCGCTACTGCAAAAATTACTAGTAATAGTATTCCTGCTGCGTTTAATTTATATATTAATCCAGAAGTATTAGATGGTCTTGCTGTCGATGCTTTAAAATGGGAAGTGTATGGTTATATAGGTAATAATCTTTCTTATTCAAATACTGGTAATTTTAGTAATGCAAGTGTTGGCAATGCAATTAAAATTGTCAATGGTTATGAATTGACTACTGATATTACTACTTTTAATATCTATATTTGGATTGATGGTAGTTTGATGACAGAGTCGGTAATTGGTAAAAGATTTAAGGCTAATATAACAGCGGATTCTGTTCCTATTACAGGTGAATTTTAAAAGAAAAAATTGTAAACTTGTCGTTTATTTGCTTTTCTTTTTTTTTATAGTATAGTATACTTATAATGGTGATAATATGAATAATAAAGAAGTTATTATTGATATAAATAGAAGGGAAGATATATCAAAAATTACTAGTAAAACGAAATATATTGCTATTTCAATAGATAATTTTGATGATGAAACAATTAATTACTTTTTTGATAACGGATATAATTATTCATACACCGATATTGTAAATAATAAAAGCAGCTATATTTATGCTAGTTACGATATCTTTAGAGAAGGAGAAGGGATAATAGATGATATTATAAGTGGAATTGATAAATCTTTTAGTACACTTGAAAAAGCTAGATATATTTATATTACTCTGGGCAAGAGAATAAGTACGGATATTAATGTTTCCGATGAAAAAAATAATATTGTTTCTTTTGAAAACTTTGCCTTGATTAATAATATATGGGGAGCTATTGTTAAAGGGAAGGCTACTGATTTTTCTCTTGCCAAACTTTTTATGTATATATGTAGAAAGGTTGGTATCAAATGTGATACTGTATGTGGTAATGTGGGTGGTAAGTATGTTAATAGAGTTTATATAGATAATCTATTTATTATTGTAGATTTATTTAATGATTTATGTAATATTCAAGGAAACTTTATAACTTCTTACTTTGGTAAGTACAATGATGATAAAAAACTAGATAGAAAAATAGGTTATATTAAAGATGAATACAACAATTATTATATTGATAAAATACTAAATAAAATTGATTATACAAAAGAAGACGTAGTATACAAAGTCCTTTCTTTAACTGAAAAAATTATTCCCATTTCTAAAATAGGTGCTTTTGAACTGGGAAATATATACACTAAAATATTTAAAAAATACTGTCCAAATTATGATATTAAGATTAACAATTTATATATGTGTAACAATATTAGAAATAAAGAGCATTTTATTGTGATTAGTTATAATGATAAAATATATGGATTTAATTATAGTAAAAGAGAATTTACTGAGTTAAATAAAATAAATTTGTTAGATAGTTTACGAAGTGCTCAAATTGGTATTTATGAAAATGAAGACTTTAATATCAGTGAAAGGGAAGTAATTATATGATGATTATAATTATTTTAATTTTAATTTTGACGCTTATTTTGTGCTCTCTTTGGGAAGTTTCTTTTTCTGGTCTTAATATAATTAGAATTAAGAAAATGGCAGAAAATAACGATAAAAGGGCGATTATTGTATATGATCTTAGTAATAAATATTCAGAGACAATAACAACGATTTTAGTAATTAATTGTATTTGTAGCATATCTGTATCTTCTGTTGCTACTTATTATTTTTCTAAAATATATGGAGATAGTTGTGTTTGGCTTGTAACACTAATTCTTACTTTAGTAATTTTGATATTTAGCGAAATTATTCCTAAAATATTAGGAAGAGAGTATTCTGAATATTTTGCTTTAAAGTTTTGTAAACCTTTGAGATTTTTAGTTATATTACTTTCTCCAGTTAGTAAAATTGTTGACATATTTGAAAAAAAGATAAAAAATACGCATAGAGTAACCGCTACTAAAGAGGAGTTAGTTGAAATCGTTAAAACAATTAAAGATGAAGGAGTTATTGAAGAGAGTGAAAGTATATTTATTCAAAAGGCAGTATTGCTTAAAAAATTAAGAGTACAAAATGTTATGGTAAATAGAGAGTCCGTCTCTTACCTTTATGATACTGATTCATCTTTAAAAGTAAGAGAATATGTCTTTAGGGATAAACATGACAGAATTCCTATTATTACTAAAGATAAAAAGGCTGTTGGTATTTTGTATGAAGTTGATTTGTTAGATGAAATATTGACGGATGGTTCTATTAGTATTAAAAAGAATATGAAAGAACCAATATGTGTCAGTAGAGGAATGAGTTTAGCCTCTTGTTTAGAAATATTAAACAAATCTAAAGCTCATATGGCTTTGGTTGTCGACAGAGATAATACGTTTTTAGGAATTGTCACTATTGAAGATATAGTTAATGAACTTATGAGATCTTAATGAAACAACTATATTGTTTGTTATTTATTTTTATGCTATTATATATTTGTGATGATTTATGAGAGTTAAGATTGATAAAATATCTCATGATTTTAAAGGTATATGTAATGTGGATAATAAGGTCATTTTTGTTCCTGGTACTTTTCCCGGTGAAATCGTGGATATTAAGATTGTTAAAAATACGAAAAAGTATTCGGAAGGTAAAGTCATATCTTTTGTTGAGGTGAGTGAAAAGAGAGAAGAGTCTAAATGTCCATACTCTAGGATATGCGGTGGGTGTAGCATTTCACATATTGAGTATATAATGTCTTTACAGTACAAAAAAGATATAGTGGTTGATATTATAAAAAGGTATGCTGATATTAATATTGATCCTAGTATTATTTCTAATGGTGAGGTATATGGATATCGTAATAAGGTGTCTTTTAAGATACTAGAGGGACATCTTGCTTTAACAGAAGAAAAATCTAATAAACTTGTAAAAGTTAATCAATGCTTGTTAGCTAATGGTAATATTAATAAAGTTGTTAGGTTAATTAATGATATTAATCTTAAATATGTTACCGATGTAATTATCAGAGGCTCTCAAGATATAATGGTTATTTTTAATGGTAGAATTGATAAGGATAGTGTTATTAGTATTCTTTCTGGGTATGTTTCTAGTATAATTTTAAATGGAGAAACTATATATGGCCGTAATCATATAACTACTAATGTAAATGGATATGAGTTTGCTATTTTTCCTACTTCTTTTTTTCAAGTTAATACTAATATGATAAAAAGTTTATATGATAGGATACTTAAGTACGCTAAAGGTGGAAGGTCGTTACTTGATTTATATTGTGGCGCTGGAACGATAGGTATTTATTTAGCTAATAGTTTTGAGTTAGTTAGAGGTATTGAGATTAATAAGGATGCTATTCGTGGAGCTAATTTGAATAAGCAGATAAATAACATAAATAATATTACTTTTGAGTGTAAAAATGTTGATGATATGGGCGAAATATCGGAAGATGTCGTAGTGGTCGATCCTCCTAGGAGTGGTCTTGATAGAAATGTCATTGATAAATTATTGAGTAGTGAAGTAGAAAAGATAATATATGTTTCTTGTAATCCTATTACCTTTGCGAGAGATTTAAATATATTGAAAGTAAAGTACAAATTAGAAGATATTGTTTTATTTGATATGTTTCCTAATACTAGACATGTGGAATGCGTAACTTTACTACAAAGAAAAGATTGATAGAAATGTTTGTTTTTCAAGTGTTTGGGGACTATTATAGATTTCCAAAAGTAGATGAAAATAGTCACTTAAAAGTACTAGAAAATAAAATTTTAGTAAGTATATGTACGATATTAGAATTAGGAAATACATGACTAAATCACTAATAAATATAAGTAAAAAAGAAATTTAATGATGTGTTACTAGAACTAATAGTATTTTTCTTGTAAAATTTTTTGAAATATATTGATTTAAATGGAAATTAATGGTATTATAATGAAAATTTATTTAAATTCCAATTAAATTAATTAGTTTTGGAGGAGGAGGGCCTTATTTTAGGCCCGTTTTTTTGGAATTTAAATTGTAAAGGAGGTAAAAATGAAAAAATATTTTGTAGGATTATGTTGGAATGAAGAATATAAACCATATTTTCATTTAAAAGATTATGAATCTGGTCTTGATGAATTTATCGATATTCCACAAGAGTTATTGATTGAACGAATTAATCAAAAAATATGTATTGGAACAATAAATCCATATACTAGCGAATATATAAGCTGTAATAATATTATTGAAGATAGTAGTTCACAATGTAATCATTGTAAATATATGTTTGATTTTTATAAATGTGTTAGATGTCATGGAGATGATTGTTATGTAAAAAACGGAGATGTACTTAAATATTGTAATACACCTCATTATGTTTATTTAGCATATTTTCCAAATGGAAAAATCAAAGTTGGGACAGCTTCTGAAATAAAAAAATATAATAGACTATTAGAACAAGGTGCCATTTTTTCTATATTTATTGCTAAAACTCCAACTGGTAAAATTGCTAGGCAAATTGAAAAAAATGTAATTGATAATGGTATAACTGGTGCAGTGACAACAACTTATAAAATGAAAAATATTGTTTTTGATAGTGAAGAAAAATTAATAAGAAAAGAACTTATAGAAAAATATAAAGATATTTTAAAATTATTTGCTGGAGATAATAAAAAATATTTAATAGAACCGGAATTTAATTCATTTAATGAAATAAAAGATAAAATTGACAATAATATGTTATTGTCAAACATACAAGTTAATTTGTTTGATGAAGAAAATAAACAGATTAAACCATATATAATAAAAAAAGAATTTGATAGAATTTTTGGCGTATATTTGTTTTGTGTTGGTAAAGTATTGGCTGTCAAAAACAATGGAATTATAGAATTAATAGATACAAAAAAAATGGAGGGATATTTGTTTGAATTTAAAAATATTAAAAATTTAAATACAGATAGAGTAATAAAATTTTTAGGGGGGTAGATGAGTATGCAAAAAAGTATGTGTCCTTTTTGCGAAGAACAAAAGAATAGAAATATTAGTATAGTTAATAAAAGTAGAATACTCGCTGAAACTGATAATTTTGTAGTTTTTCCAACAACTGGAGGATTTGTTGAAAATTATCAACTAATAGTTCCTAAAAAACATATTAACTGTTTTGGTGAATTATTAAAAGAACAATTAATAGAATTAAAAAGTATTATTTTATGGCAAAAACAAATAAATAGAAAATATTTTAATTCAAATAGTTCTATGTTTGAACACGGTTCATTACATCCTACTAATGAAAGCGGTAAAAGTATAGTTCATGCACATTTACATATCTTTCCCAACAATATTTCATTGTTAGATGAAATTAAGAAATATAATTTTAATATCCAATCAATTGAAGGCATAGAACAATTAAGTGCATTGTGTCAAAAATATGATAATTATTTATATTATAGCGATATAGATGGCAGAGATTATTTTATTACACATGAAGGAATACCATCACAATTCTTAAGGATGCTACTTGCAAAAACACAAGGTATAGAAACTTGGAATTGGAGGAATTATCCTCTTATTGAAGCAATAGAAAATAATTTAGAATTTTATGAAGAAAATTCATTGATTTATACAAAAAAGAAAGTAGGTGTAAAATAATGATTATATTGCCTAGTGAAGAATATAATAATCCAAATAACGAAAAAATAACAACATATCAATTTTTATCTAATGTAGGATGTCCTGTTTTTGATAGTGTGTTATTTGATGAAAGCGAACCAATTACCAAAGAAAAACTAATAACATTAAAAGAAGTTTTACAATCTGAGTATTGTACTATAAGGTATCAATATGTTAGGCCAAGTATTAATCCGATTAGAGGAGGTAATAAGTCTAAAATTGATTTAGACGAATTAAAAAGTAAGCAAGTAGATGGAACACAAATGTGGTTGTTACAGCCAATTGATAGAACAAAAAATATATATGGAATTAACATGTATGTAAATAAAAAAATGGAGTCACTTATAATTGAAAGTGTAGGAAAAGGATTTGATGTATCTGATTTAAATAGAGGTGACATGTCTCCCCAAGAAAGTATCTATTTAAATTATCCTATTGTATATGGTTGGCAAAAAGAATGGTGGAAATATATTAAATTAAATTTTGTAAATCAAGAACAATTTAATCAAGACAAATTAATAAGATTAAATAAATTAAGAAAATTTGGTCTAAATCCTAGTGAGGATATATTTGATAAGCAGTTTGTTCCAATGGATTATGGTCTAATTGAAAAATTACTTAGTCATATTCAATCAATTGATAAAAATTGGAATAAATCAGATGAATATACTGTATCAATATCTATGAATTCAAATGGAAAATTAGTGTTCTGGGATATTCAAACTCCAGTAGGAAAATCAAAAATATTAAGGAGGACAAAATGAATTTAATACCAATAACATATCATTCTAAAAAATATCCGGTAGGTGTAATTAGTACTATAGATGAAATAGCAGGGAATTTTGATAAAGATTCAATTAATCCTCAACGCCGATATTCATTGCATACAGAATATTCTCATATGAAAAGAAAATTAGATAATCAATTAATTAATAAATTTCCTGAATTAAAAGCATCAGAAAGAGATAATGTGCCTCAATTATGGAAAAATAAGGAATGGGCAAAAGAGTTTGCAAATTTTATAATTGAACTAATAGATAATAATATATCTCCTGAAATAATAGAAATTCATCCACCATTTAATGATTACTGTAAAGATTTTTCTGATTTTTTTGATATATATGAAGAGTTTGAAAAATTGATATTAAAAAAATTCCCAAATGTTAAAATTTTTATTGAGAATAGATGTGGCACATTTTATAGGGGAGGGAAATTTATAATTTCAAATGGCAAGTCAATAATTCAATTTTTACAAGAATTACAAAAGAGAAATTTAAATTTAAAACTAGTTCTTGATTATCCACAAGTTTTTAGTGCAGAAGCCATAAAAATGGATGATATTAAATTAAAAAAAATAATTGATTTTAATAATAATATTAAGCAATATATTTTATATATTGGTGGATTTCATCTATGGGGAAAAAGAAAAAGTCAAACCGGAAGATGGACTTCACATACTGGTGATTTAAATACTTTTTTTAGTAATAATGATTTATTGAAAGATGAATTTATAAATTCTGTAATTGATACTTTTGATGATAATATGGTAAGATATTTTGTACCTGAGGTTAATAGTAGCGAAGAGGATTTACAATCAATTATTAATGATTTATTAAAATATGATGTTAAATTTGAGTTAGGGGATTAAAAAAAGGTATTAATTATGCTATAATGATTATTGTAGGAGGTAATCGTTATGAAAAAATGTGTTTTTTGCGGACAATTTATACCAAATAGAAAACCTTTATTTGAAAATAAATTAGCTGTTGCATATTTTGATGAATTTCCGGTTAGTAAAGGGCATACACTAATTATTACAAAAAGACACGCTGAAACCTTTTTTGATATAACTGATGAAGAGCAAATTGCAATAATTGAATTATTAAATAAGTGCAAAAAATATATAGATAAAAAATATAATCCAGATGGATATAACGTTGGATTAAATTGTGGTGAATCAGCAGGACAAAGTGTTATGCATATACATATGCATTTAATCCCTAGATATAAAGGTGATGTTGAAAATCCACGTGGTGGTGTTAGAGGAGTAATACCAAATAAAAAAAATTATTAAGGAGAATTAAAGATGGAGAGAATATATAATAAATTAGTAAGAGATAAAATTCCAAATATAATAAAAGAAAAAGGAGAAACCCCAGTTGTAAGAATATTAGATGAAATTGAATATAAAAATGAATTGGAAAAAAAATTATATGAAGAGTATAAAGAAGTAATTGAATCAACGGGTGATGATCGTGTAGAAGAATTAGCCGATATGTTAGAAATAATTAGAACGTTAGCTAATTTAGAAAATAGACATTTAAATGATGTCATAGCAATTGCTGATAAAAAAAATGAAAAACGTGGTGCTTTTGATGAAAAAATTTTTCTTGAAAAAGTCATTGAATCAGAATAAAAAACATACTATATTATGAAAATCTGGTTCAAAATCAATTCTTTAAAAAATTAAATGTGTTAGATATTAAAGTATCTGAAAAAATCTAAAATTTATCAAAATAAGAAGGTGATAACGATAAAATGAAGAAATTAATATTACCAAATTATGAAAATAGTATTGTAAACGTAGTGTGCAGTATAAGAAAGCACTTTTAACTGAATTATAATCATAATACGATAGTAAGATAGATAAAATCTTAGAAGAAAAAGGACCTAAAAATGTTGTAATAATGCTTTTTGATGGTATGGGAGCAAAACTACTAAAAGAAAAATTATCAAAGGATAGTTTTTTACTAAAATATCTAGCTAGTGAAATATCATCAGTAGTCCCTTCTACAACAACAGCTTCCACGACATCTATGCTATCGGGCTTGACGCCTATAGAACATGGTTGGATTGGATGGGACTTGTATGTAAAAGAAGAGGATAAAATAATTACAATGTTAACTAATAAATTAAAGGATACTAAAATAGGAGCTTCGGATTATAATGTTTCTAAAAAATATTTTCCGTATGATTCAATAACAAATTCTATAAACAAAATAGGAAAATACTATTCAAAAATACTTTTTCCATTTGGTGAAGATGGCTATAAAGATATTGATGATATGTTAATAAAAGTAAAACAAAATATAAACAAGAAAAGAAGAAATTATATTTATGCATATTATGAGGATCTAGATGGAATAATGCACGATACTGGAACGATAGTAAAAGTACATTAGAATGTTTTAAAATGATAAATAAAAAAGTAGAAGAATTTTCGTAAGATATAGAAGACACACTTGTCATAGCATTAGCGGATCATGATCATATAAACTGTGAGGAAATAATTTTATCAGATTATGAAGATTTATTTAACACATTAGATGGTGATGTATTGGTAGAAGGTAGAATGTGTGCATTTAAAATTAAGGAAGAAAGAAAAAAGAAATTTGAAGAATTATTTAATAAATGTTTTATGGAGGATTTTATATTAAAGACAAAGGATGAAGTAATCTGTGAAAAAATATTTGGAGATGGTATAAAAATAAATATTTCGATTCATCACTAGGGGATTATTTTGCTCTGGCGATAGGAAATAAATATTTCAAATATACAAAAGAAGGGAACTATTTTAAATCAGCACATGCTGGATTTACGATAGATGAAATGAAAATACCTTTAATTATTATTAATAAAAAAAGTATGCTATAGTCCGAGTTTATCAGCTGTTAAACGTAAAAATCACTATGATTTCTTTGTTTTATAGAGTATTATAGTGCTTTTATTATTGTCATTTCTGTCATAATCTAAAGAGGATAATTCAATTGGATATAGTAGTGCAATAGAAAATAAGTTTTGATATATGAATTAGATGATGATATTAAAGTTGAGGTTATTTTGAAATAAGAAAAATTTTGGCTCATTCAAGAACAAATAGGTAAATTGTGTAATAAAACTAAATATACAGTTAATGAATATATAAAAATATATTTGATTAGTTTTTTGATAAAGTAAGTGACATAAAGTGAAAAATCCTTTAGGGAAGGTATTATATTTTAAATTGAGGTGGTAATATGGAATTTAACAGTCTTATACCTGAACTTAGTGTTTCTAATATTGATAATAGTATTAAATTTTATAAGGATATTGGTTTTGAGATTATATATGAAAGAAAAGAAGATAAATTTTGTTTTTTACAGTTGGAAAAAAATCAGATAATGATTGAGCAAGTAAATGATAACTGGAATACTGGTGTTCTCGAATATCCATTTGGTAGGGGAATAAATATAAGTATGTCAGTAGGTAATGTTGATTTGTATTATGATAAAATAGTTAAAAGTGGTGTCAAAATATTTCGAGATATGAAAATTAGTAAGTATCGTGTCGATAATACTATCTATGAAGATAAGGAGTTTTTAATTCAAGACCCAGATGGATACTTACTGCGATTCAATAATTGAAGTGGGAGTACTGAGTTATGGACACTGATGTGAGAGAAGATGTTTATTTTAATGTTGATGAAGTAAGTATATTTAGGGAATTACTTATTTCTTTTTTATAGTATTTAGGTAGTTATTTAATACATTACTATTTAAGTACAGTAATAAAAAGAGAGTAGTTTTATTTATTGTAAGCTATTAAACTAAAAACATGATATAATTAGTAGTGAAATGTGGTGATTAGTTTGAAAACAATAATGATTGTTGAAGATGATAGAACAATACGTGAGGAGTTAATACATCTTTTGGAAACTTCTGGATACAAAGCAGTGACATTAACAACATTTGATAATATATTAGGAGATATCTTAAGTAATAAGTTTGATTTATTACTTTTAGATATAAACTTACCAAATGTAAATGGAGAACTTATCTTACGTGAGTTTAGAAAAAAATCTAATACCCCAGTAATTATGGTAACTAGTAGAGTTAAAGAAACAGATGAGGTTTTATCTATGTCCTATGGTGCAGACGATTATATTACAAAACCATATAATCCAACTATATTACTTTTAAGAATTGCTAATATCTTTAAAAGAATGGAAAATAATACAAGTACATCATATTATGATGGTGTATTAGTATATCAAAACAAAGGAATGCTCGTAAAAGATGATAAAGAGTTAGATCTAACTAAAAACGAAATGATTATATTCTCCTGTTTACTTTCTAACAGAGGAAATATTGTAACACGTGATGAGTTAATGACAGAACTATGGAATAACGAAGAATACGTAAATGAAAATGCCCTAACAGTAAATATTAGTAGATTAAGAGCTAAATTAGAAGAATTTGGGATAGAAAACGCAATAGAAACAAGAAAAGGACAAGGTTATAAATTATTATGAAATTCAGTAAATATCTTACCGATAAATATATCGAAATATTATTAGTTATTTTTGGTTATATAATAGTTCTTATGATGCTTTTGGCTTTTAAAGTTTCTAGTGAGGTTATTATTGGTATAACAATAGTATTTGTTATTATCAGTTTTGGAGTAATAATAACAGGCTATTTTAAAAGAAGAAGATTTTATGATTATTTAATAAGTAATGTAGATAAATTAGATAAAAAATATTTAGTATTAGAAATGTTAAATAAACCATCTTTTTATGATGGAGAAATACTTTATGAAGTTTTATATGAAATTAATAAATCTATGAATGAAAACGTTAAAAAATATGAAATTAGTTTGACTGATTTTAAAGAATATATTGAACTTTGGATTCATGAAATAAAATTACCAATTGCAAGTTTAACTTTAATGAATCATAATCAAAAGAGTAAAGTTGATAAAAGGTATGTTGAACAAATAAGAAGAATAGATGATTATGTTGATCAAATACTTTATTTTGTAAGGAGTGAAAATGCCGAGAAAGATTATTTAATTAAAGAGGCTAATTTAAAGAAAATTATCAATAATGTTGCAATGAAGAATAAAGATGATTTACTTGAAAACAATATAAGTTTCATTGTTGAAGCTAAAGATGAAATGGTACTTACTGATTCTAAATGGCTTGAATTTATTATTAATCAAATTGTTAGTAATAGCATTAAATATAAACGTGATGATGTAGATAGTGTTATCAAGTTAAAGGTAGAAGAACAATCAAAACAAATTGATTTACATATCTACGATAATGGTATTGGAATACCTAAAAAAGATATAAAGAGAGTTTTTGAAAAAACTTTTACTGGAGAAAATGGTAGAAGTAGATCAAAATCTACTGGAATGGGACTTTATATTGTTAAGAGATTATGCGAAAAATTAGGACATAAAATTGCTGTTAAATCAGTTCCGAATGAATATACAGATGTTGTTATATCGTTTTCTAAAAATGATTTTTACAAAATAAAGGATTAACGGTTTTCAGTATTACAAAATTGTAATGTACTGTAATATTAAAATAACGATTAATTTCTTTTTTTATCGTAAAATGTAAGCATGAAAGGAGAAATTTTATGGAAAGTATTTTAAAAATTAACAATGTTGAAAAATATTATGGTAGCAGATCAAGCCTTACAAAAGCTATAGATAACATATCTTTTGAAGTAGATAAGGGAGAATTTGTCGCTATCATGGGAGCGAGTGGCTCTGGTAAAACAACTCTTCTAAATTGCATTTCTACAATTGATAGAGTAACATCTGGACATATTTTTGTGGATGGAGAAGATATTACTAAATTAAAAGGTAATAATCTTAATAAATTCAGAAGAGAAGAATTAGGTTTTATCTTTCAAGATTTTAATTTGCTCGATACCTTAACTGCTTATGAGAATATTGCTTTAGCACTTTCAATTCAAAATATTTCAGCAAGTGAAATTGCTAGAAGAGTAGATAAAGTAGCTAAAGAACTCGATATTAAAGATGTTTTAAAAAAATATCCATATCAAATGAGCGGAGGACAAAAGCAAAGAGTTGCATCAGCTAGGGCAATTATTACTAATCCAAAACTTGTTTTAGCAGATGAGCCTACAGGAGCTTTGGATTCTAAATCTGCAAAAATGCTCTTAGAAAGATTCGATTATTTAAATAAAGAACTAGAAGCAACAATTCTTATGGTTACGCATGATGCTTTCACAGCAAGTTATGCAACACGTGTAATTTTTATCAAGGATGGTAAAATTTTTAATGAATTACACAAAGGTGATGATTCAAGAAAAGAATTTTTTGATAAGATTATTGATGTTGTAACACTTCTAGGTGGAGATCTAAACGATGCTCTTTAAGTTATCAATAAAAAATATTGCTAGAGGTATCAAAGATTATGCCATCTACTTTTTTACTTTAATACTAGGTGTGGCAATATTTTATATATTTAATGCGATTGAAAGTCAAACAGTTATGATGAATGTATCATCATCTACCTATGAAATTATTGATCTAATGAATAGTATGTTATCTGGTGTAAGTGTCTTTGTAGCGTTTGTACTAGGGTTTCTTATTATTTATGCCAATAGATTCTTGATGAAAAGAAGAAACAAAGAATTTGGTATTTATCTAACTTTAGGTATGGGAAAAAGAAAAATATCATTAATATTATTCTTTGAAACATTAATCGTTGGATTTATATCATTAGTAGTTGGCTTGGTACTGGGAACTCTTTTATCACAATTGATGAGTTTATTTGTTGCCAATATGTTTGAAGCCAATATGACCGAATTTGAATTTGTCTTCTCATCATCAGCTTGTATTAAAACACTTATATATTTTAGTGTAATGTATATCTTAGTTATGATTTTTAACACCTATAATGTAAGCCTTAGTAAGTTAATTGACTTATTAAACGCAAACAAGAAATCAGAAAAAATTAAATTAAAAAATCCATGGCTATGTGTGATTGTATTTATTCTTTCTGCTTGTGCATTAGGTTATGCCTACTATTGTGTAACTGCTGGTGTGACAGACATGCAAACTGCCGATAAAATATTAATTCCGATTGCTTTAGGAGCAGTATCGACATTCTTTATCTTTTGGTCTTTATCTGGACTTTTACTCAAGATATTCATGAGTATGAAGAATGTTTATTATAAAGACTTAAATAGTTTTACTTTAAGACAGTTTAGTAGCAAGATTAACACTACAGTATTTTCAATGACTATTATATGTCTAATGTTATTCTTTACCATTTGTGTATTATCAAGTGCAATTTCTATAAGAAACTCCATGACAAGTAATTTAACAACTATGGTACCTGCTGATATACAACTTGATAAAACATTAGATTTAAAAGCTGATTCTGGTTATTCACAAGGAATTATTGATGATTCAAGAATTTCTATAAGGCAAACACTAGAAAGATTAGGCTTTGATGTAGATAGATATTTTAAAGATGTAATTGAATTTGACTTATATGCCAGTAATGAATTTTTAGTTAGAAATACTTTAGGATCATCGTATGATGAGATAGCACAGCAATTTCCATATTTAGACTACGATATGGCTGAAACTTTTATAAAGGAAAGTGATTATAATAAACTTGCCCAGTTATATGGATTAGAAGAGGTTCATTTAAATGATAACGAATATGTTGTTGTAGCGGACTTTGATTCTTGGATTAATATAAGAAATGAAGGATTAAAAAATGATGTTCCACTTGTCATAGATGGTGTTACATTAACTCCAAAATATGATGAATGTGTAAATGGATTTATTTATATGACAAGTAGCCATATAAATACTGGGATATTTGTTGTACCAGATGAGGTTTTAAATAATATGC
>CALVHX010000008.1 GCA_944329195.1 uncultured Bacilli bacterium
CTACTATATACCACCTTTTATTATATAGTAATTATATCAAAAAATCATTGCGAAGAAAATTTACTCTTTTTACCTGCGTACAGATAAAAATATTGTAAAAAATAGAGAAAGAGTGATATAATTCTTTATAGAAAATTAACCTTGATAAAAATTTCCAAAAGAGCCTTTTTATAACATCAATAATTGTTTATTCAAACTAAAATTTCATCAGTATGATATGATTTAGTTAGGTAATTATTGGCATCGTTATTATTAAAATTTCGCAAAACATTACCTAATAATTTATTTTATAAAGGTTGTGTTAAACAAAATGACTGATATAAATTTATAGAAATATAAATCAGTAATTATAAGAAAAAATGAGAGTAAATAGTTTATATAATTACATAAAAAATTAACTTATATCGTATATCAGTTACAAAGTATAACAGAACTTTTATAAAAGAAAACTTTAATTAAACTTCATATTTATTATGTCATTAATTAGTAGTAAGCAATTATGATTAATTTTTATGAAAACTATTTAAAAATGAAAATAAAGGTATTATTTACATTATTTATTATAGAAATAATTGTTTGCTCTTAAATAATTTATATTTTCTTTAATCCATGGATTACCAGCAACAATCTTATTTATTTTCATTTCTATTTTCATAGATTGTGTTACAACTATCATTTCGTTTTCTAATAATCCATTCTTTATTTTAAAGTTTATTATTTCATCCCATGAAATGAATAAGTTATCGGCTATATTCCAATCGCCTTGAACTGGAAAAAAATTAATTCCTTTTGGACTAAAACCAAATAAGTATGAAGTTGCTTGTTCAAAAGCCATTACGTTTATTATACCCGCAGGAAAAATCCACTTAATTTTTGCTTTTGTGTGTCCACACAAGATATTATTATTATAATCAAAGCTATATTTTTTTAATTCACTTTTTGTTTTTTCTAAATTTAACATTGTTACCTCCTATATTAATTATTATAAAAATGATTATGTTCAATTAAATATTTATTATTTTGCTTTATCCATTGATTCATTGCTTTTGATTTTGGTATTTTCATTTCTATTTTTCCATCATCTAATTGTAATTGTATCTCATCTTCCATAATTAATCCTTTTTTAAATTTAAAATTTTTTAAATCATTCCAAGCAATAAATGATTTTCCAATTATCTCATATTTATTATTTAGATCTAATGGAAAGAAAGTTATTCCGGATTTATCAAAATATATAAAAAATGGTTGAAATTGTTCAACAGAATATATCGTTGTACCAACTAGTGGTAAAACCCATTTCATTTTCATTTTGGGGTGTCCAAAGGTTATAGCTTTTTCATCATTTAGATTAAACTTTTTAATTACATTTTTTAATTGTTCTTCTAACATATTTTTTCTCCTTTTCGATTTATTGTTAATAATAATATTATTTAAATTTTATATTTAAATGTATTTCTACAAAAATTATTGGAATAATCATTATGATAATTTGTATTCCTGTATAAACTGATGTAATTGAAGTTATATTTCTTGAGTTATTAAATAATATAATAACACTAGCAGAAATTAATGATAATAGTAATCCAATAATCAACCATATTTTTCCCATTAATTTGTTGGCATATTTCCAAATTTTATCATTCTTTAATGTCATTGAAGTTCTATAGCCTACTATATGATTTCTTTTCATTGGACATTTATACATTAATACTCCAAATAATATCATAACTACTGGTAATAATAAAATGGCATAAGTCATCGCTTTTATCCTCCGTTTCAAATTGTTATGTATTTTTATCTTTTAGATTGTTTATAATTGTTACCGTGTAATATATATTTTGAATTTTTCTTATAATATATTTGTTTTTAACCAACTACTATTAAATGATTTATTCGTTGTACTAATTATACCATTAAAATTAAAAATAATCTATATTATTGAAGGAGGCAAATATGGTTTATAATATGTGACTTGTATTATCTGGGATTAGCTAAACTAATTTACAAAATATTAGAGTGATTGTGATTATCGTATAAAAATTTGGAATAATACGATATAGATATGCTACTTAAAATGATAATTAAAAACTATAAATAATTGTCAAAGTTTTTCTAATATGATATAATTTTGCTTGTAATGAGGAGGATAAAATGTTTGCAATGTTTATAATTGTTCCAATATTTATAGTTTTAGTTTTTGTTTTTGTGCTTTTACTTATGTTTAGTCCAAAGTTAAAGGGGAAACTAATGAGTAAGCAAATTAAGGCTACTAGGTATATGATGGATGAATCAAAAGATGATATTGAAAGTATATCTTCAAATATGGCTGATGCCACTAAAGATGGTATTGAAACTACTACTCGTGCTATAAGAAAAGGGCTTACAGAGAATGGCGGTATATACTGTAAGTATTGTGGTAGTAAAATTGATAAAGATTCTATATTTTGTAAAAAGTGTGGAAAAGAGCAATAAAATGTTTTTATAACTTAAAAATTATAAATTTATATGGAGATAGATATAAGAGGCCTTGTGTAGATTATATTTATCTTTTTTTGTAATAGTAACTTATGATATGTAAAATAAATGTCAATACCATTGCAATAGTAAATAGTTTGTGTTATGTTTTGAATAGAGAGAAGGTAGAGAAATGGAAGTTAGAGTTTTGAATGATATTTCTAAAGAAGATAGGGCCAGAGTGGTAGCCACAGCAGGGAATCTATCTAGATTCAATGGTAATGTTATGGAGTGTTATGCTGATCGGAGTGATTATGAGAAAAATGTCAAATTAATTAGTAGTATTATCAAAATGGGACATGAGTCGATCTGTGATCATGATTATTTTGTTATTGCTTTAAAAGATGTATCAGCAATTGTTGAACAGATTTTAATTGAAGAGAGAATTGCTTCATTTACAATTAAGTCAAGAAGAAATGTTGATTTTAAGAATGCCGGTTATTATGTCCCAGATTTTCATGATGAAGAGGGTAATTTACTTAAAAATAATGATGAACTTAAGAATGAATATAGAAAACATATGGATTATTTATTTGATAGTTATGGTAAATTAATTCAGAATGGTATTATTCTTGAAGATGCTAGATTTGTTATGCCTTATTCATTTAATAGTAATATTATTATGGGATGTGATGCTCATGTTCTTAAGGACCTAGTTGTCAAATTAACAAAAACGAGATTAAGTAAGATTGGAGAATTAAAAGAATTAGGGGAAAAGTTAAGAAATATTCTTCATACTTATAGTAGTTATTATGATAAAAAGATAGACAGTGAGGAAGTCAATACTAATGATGTAATTAGAGATAAATTATTAGAACAAACGCATTTTGTAAAAGGTGATTATAAAAATGTTGTCAGTAGTGTTAGGTTATTAGATTATACTGATAATGTTGACGAGGTTATTATAAAGACATTAATTATGAAAAAACTAGGATGTAATAGTGAATATGCTAATTATTTCTATGAACATTATCTTAAAAAAGGAAAACTAAAATATGACGTTATGAAAGAATTATATAATACTTCTTTTAATAATTTGGATAATAATGTTTTGAAGAGTGTTAATTTTAGATTTGAATTGGCTCTCTCTTTAGCGGTACTTACACATTTTACAAGACATAGAACCCATGATCCTGTTATTCCTGAATTTACAACTTTAACTGATATTAGCCAATATAAAATACCTCCTAGTATTGCTTGTGATAATAGAATACTTGAAATGTTTAAAGATGTTTTTAGTAAAAATATGGAAGTAAGAGAATACTTTAAAGACAATGGAGTAAGAGATGAAGATTTGGTTTATTTCTTACTATCAGGTAATTTAGTTAATGTTACTAGTAATATTGATGGAGCAACATTAGTTCATATGATTAGGCTTCGTCTTTGTGAGAAAGCACAATGGGAAATTAAAAATAATGTTAAGGAAATGAGAGATGAAGTTAGAAAAATAAGCGATGTTTATAGTTCTATTTTAGGCCCTACATGTGAAATTATTGGTAAGTGTTTTGAAGGAAGAGAAAGTTGTGGTAAGGTTAAAGCTTTAAGGAATAATGGATAATTATCATAAGCAGGAAAGTTATTATTAGTAACTAGGTATAATTATTTATTATTGCCTTTATTGGAAAGCTAGGTTTAAGAATAATATCTTTTGTGTGAGATAAATAAGAGCCTAGCTTTTTCTATTTATATTTTAAATCTTTTCTTGTTATATTTTGCAAGTATGATGGTCGAAAGATAAAATTAACCACTGCTAATTTTGTTGGTGCGTTTAAATATTCATTTGAATTTTTGAATAAATAATTAAATTTTATGATACAAATTTAAAAATATATGGTACAATGTTTAGCATTTTATTGCACATTTTGAGCATGCGAAAAATGTGTTATAAAATTATTGTACCTAATTTCTAACGAAAATTAGTATAAGGGGAAAGTATTATTTACTTTTTTCTGTTTTTGTCACATCTAACAGTATATATTTTGTTACTGGTATTAAAATATGGTTAATAAGGTCGTTTTTGGATATAGTAACCCCTTACCCCTAAAGTATGGAACCCTAAAATAATGCGCTAAATTGTTATACACTGAGCCGATTTATATCATATTGAAAAGAATAAGTAAAATTTTCGGAACCACATTTTTCGCATTTAAACTTATTAAATTTTCTTGAAATGGATGATATAAATTCATTTGTTAGTATTTTTGATATAAGTAATTTACATAATCTTATATTATTTTTTTTATTTCTATTCGTTAATATCCCATAATGTTTAATTTTGGTAAAGTTATCTGGTAATACATGCATTAAGAATCTTCTTATAAATTCTTCTGCTGTTATTGTCATTTCTTTAATTTTTGAATTGCCTTTGTAATCTTTGTATTCAAATGTTACTAATCCATTATTGATATTTTTTATTCTTTTGTTAGATATCGCTACTCTAAAGGAATATCTTCCTACATATTCTATAACATTTTCAGTTTTTCCTTTTGGTGGTTCGATATAAGTAATCCAAGTTTTGTTATAAAGTGGTTCTAAAAATTTATTAAATGATTTGATATCATTGATATCTTCTTTTAAAGCTAAATTATTAAATTCATGTTTTAAATAATATAGAAATTTACCTCTAAATAAAGAACCTAAAACTTGTACTTTAAAAAGATAATCTTTATCACATGATACCCATTTATTATTCTTAAGTCCACCACCAGTAACTATTGAATGAATATGAGGGTGAAACTCCATAGTTTGTCCCCATGTATGAAGAATGGAAGTTATACCTACTTTAGCTCCTAGCCATTTAGGATCTTCGGAAAGTTCTAAAATGGCTTCACTTGTGGCTTTAAATAAAATATTATAAAGTATCTTTTTGTTATACAAAAATATTTTATTTAATTCATAAGGAACAGTTGTAATAATATGAAAGTATTTAGTATCTAGTAGATAGCTTGCTTCTTTTTGAATCCATTTTTCTCTGGCATAATTTTGACACATAGGACAATGTCTATTCCTACAAGAATTAAAGCCAAAATACTCTTTACCACATTCCTCACATGTACAGATATGATATCCAAGTTCTTTAGTACCACAGTTTCTAATTGCATTAAAGACTTTCCATTGTTCATTAGATAACTTATGATTTTTTATGTATTCATCACCATAATTAATAAATATATCTTGAATAGTAAACTTAGACATATCTAATACCTTCAAGTTCATTAAAGTTTTGAGACAAGTGTAAATAAATTGTTGTTGTATTTAAATTTTTATGACCTAGCATAGATTGTAATGTTAAAAGTGAACCTCCATTTGAAAGATAATACGTAGCGAATGCATGCCTTAAACTATGAAATGAGATGTTTTCATCTAAATTATGGTTATATTTTAATACAGAAAAATAATTTATTATTGTCTTGGAATTCATTACTTCTTTGTTATTGGTTCCTGGAAAAAGATATCCAGACTTAATGTTTTTTTCTTTACAGTATAATCTTAATAGTTTAATAACAATATCTGGAAGAATAGTATATCTTTCTTTATTACCTTTGCCTATAACTCTTAATTTATGTTCTTTTGAATTAATATCTTCTACTTTAATTCTAGATACTTCATCAACTCTTAAGCCACAACAAAAAGCAAGAATTAACCAACATTTATGTTTTAATATTTTTTCTTCATTAATAATTTGGATGAATTTATCTTTTGGCAAAATAGTAGGTAATCTTTTCACTAGTTTAGATGATGGTAATAAAATATGATTTAAACTTTTATTAAAACATATTAGATATAATAATCTAACTGAAGCTACTGCAACATTATAAGTATATTTACTTTTGTTATTTTTTAAATAACAATGAGTAAAATAAGGAATAATATTTTCTTCAGATAATTGCTCTATACTTGTTGATTCATCAAAAAAGTTAAAGAATCTAATTAAGACAGATTTATAATTAACAAATGTATTTTCACTCCTTCCTCTTAAAATTAAATTTTCATGGACTTTATCAATCCATATTTTCTGATTTTGTTCAGTATTCATAAATAAAAACCTTCTTTCTTTTATTAACTAACCGAAAGAGGGTTTTCAAAAATTACAATCTATGTTATTATTTATACAGATGTAATTCATTTAACCATCTTGGCGGGTAGTTAATTGTTATATATAATAACATAGAATTACATCTTTTTTCTATTTTTAAATACAAAATTACTGACTTTTCGTTAGAAAATTGGTACAATATATATGTCAGTTCATTTATGTTTTTCTTTTTTAAGAATGATAAATATTTCGACTATTGTATTGGGTGATTAGCTCAGTTGGTTAGAGTACTTGCTTGACGTGCAAGGGGTCATAGGTTCGAGTCCTATATTACCCACCAATATTGATGTTAAACTCGAAATTTTATGTTTCGAGTTTTAATATACTAAAATTTATTAACTCATTATAAGTATTTTTATATTAAGAAGCTTTATGGTCTATGATGTGAACATAGAAAGTTAGATATAAGTTGTGTATCAAAGATGTTTTTTTTATTAGTAATATATTGTAATTTTGAAATATGTCTACTAAAATAGTAGAAAATTTGGTATAATTATTTATAGATTTTATATTGTTATGGAGGCTATTTATGAGGATATTGATGCTAATTCTGCTACTATTATTAGTAGGATGTGAGAATAGCAAACAAATAGAGATTAAGGAAGATGAAAAAAATGAAGTTGTTAATGAGAATGAAGTTTATACTGATGATAACCCAATTGAATTGGGTCTATATTTATATGATAATAGTTATGTAAATAAAGAGGTTATAAAAGATTCTTATTATACAGACTTTATTAGTGGTACAGATTTAGGCTCGTTTGAAGTTTTTTATTCTAAGAATGGTGTATCTGGTACTAATTTTAAAGATACATGGTATAAGTATTATGATAATTATGAAAATATTGATCAGTATAAAATTGGATTTAATATTAAGTTTATTTTAGATGATACAACAAACTTTAATAAAACTTTTCTAGAGCCTGATATTTATTATTTTGGTGATTATTTTTACATCTATTTTTATGATGATATTCATCAAGTAGATGGAACTTATTATAGTCATTTGGAAGAGATGAATAGTGATACGCTTATTACTTCTGTTAAGCTTTATGCTACTGATGGAATTGAAAGAGTTGAGAATATTATTTTAACTGTTTTTACTTATGATGATGAAAATGATTTTGATCAAAATGGCGATTATAGAGGAAATTCACGTTATACAATTAGAATTAAAAAAAATAATAGCTGAAATTTAGCTATTATTTTTTAAAATATTTTTGGTAAAATGCATTATGACTTTTTCTAATTCATCTTTATTCTCTAGTCCTACATAGTATTCCGAACCATCTTGTTCTATTTTTTTTCGAAAACATATGTCTGTTTCATCATTAAGGTTAGCAAACATAGTATATGAAATATTATCTACTTCAATTTCTTCAATTATTGCATATTTTATTCCATCATCTAAAATTATTGTTTCAATATTTGTATCCATTATCTGCGTCTCCCTTCTGATTCGCTATTTGCCTCGAAAGCAATCATGTCTTCATTGCGGAATGCACTAACAAGTTCAGCATTCATGTAGTCTTTGTAAACGGCAGTGCTTGGCTTACCGGTTTCTGGGTTAAAATAGCCATTGACAGTTAAAAATTGTTCTGTTCCTGTGTAATAGTATTTGCCATCTTCATATGTTGTTGCTGTTATCAATTTACCAAATTCGCTAGTGGGTAATACTAAAAAGTATGGATATACTTCTTCTGGACTATCTAGTTCTAAGCTTTGATAATCACTGGCACTGTTTTCGAGAACTACAAATTCATCATCTGCGGCAGTGATTGCAAGCCCTTCTTTTATTAGTTTTTCTTTAGCTTCTTCGGTGATAATTCCTTTAGCGTCATGCAAGTCACCAAAATATGAAATTCTTTCGCTTATTTCGTTTCCTATCTCAAATCCTCCAATAATTAAAAGAGTAGCCAGAGAACCACAAAAGAATGATTTTGTTACTTTTCCACGTTTCTTTTTCTTGACAGGGGTTTTACCATTTCTGCAACTTTTGTCTGCTATTGTTTCTGTTTTTCCTGTAATTATATTTCCTTCATCAGTGGGCGCAGTGTACTTTTTTCTGTTAACAAAATATTCCCATGGTTCGGCAAAGTTTTCATCTGTTTTATTTTTATCAATATCGCTCATTTGTACCTCCTAAGATAAATATATATTAGTTTTGCTATTATGTCAATTCTTTGTATGGTTATTTTACATATAATTATAATTAATTTGAAGTTTGATTTAGTTTTTTTAGTTTGAATATAAAAAGAATAGACTTGCTATTCTTTCTGTTAACTTATAATTAATTTATTATCTTTTATATCAATATTGATTGTGCTACCAAATTCTAGTTTATCTTCAATAATGGCTTCCGCTATTAGGGTTTCAATATTTCTTTGAACAAATCTTTTTATTGGTCTTGCACCGTACTTTTCATCATAAGAGTTATCGATAATGTATTTTTTGGCATTATCAGTTAATTTTAAATGAAGATCTTTATCCTTTAAACGAAGTTCTATATCACTGATTATCTTATCTAGTATGTCAGATATTACATCTTTTGTTAGTGATTTAAAGATTATTATTTCGTCGATTCTATTAATAAACTCTGGTTTGAAGGTATTTTTTAGATCGTTCATTACAAGCTCATTAGCGTTACTTATTCCTTCTAAAATATATTCACTTCCTAAGTTTGAAGTCATGATGATGATAGTGTTTTTAAAGTCTACTGTCCTTCCTTGACCGTCAGTTATTCTTCCATCGTCTAATATTTGTAAAAGTACATTGAAAATATCACGATGGGCTTTTTCTATTTCATCAAATAGTATTATAGAGTAGGGGTTTCTTCTTACTGCTTCTGTAAGCTGGCCGCCTTCATCATAACCAACATATCCTGGAGGAGCACCAATTAATCTAGCAACGGAATGACTTTCCATATATTCGGACATATCTATTCTTATCATGTGTCTTTCATCATCAAATAATTCATAAGCTAAAGTTCTAGCTATTTCTGTTTTTCCTACGCCAGTAGGACCTAAAAAGATGAATGAACCAATTGGTCTATTTGGGTCTTTGATTCCTGCCCTGGCACGTATAATGGCTTCTGTTACTAAATGAATAGCTTCGTCTTGTCCTTTAACTCTTTTTTTCATATTTTCTTCGAGATGTAGAAGTTTTTCTCTTTCTCCTCCTACTAATTTGGAAACTGGAATATTAGTCCATTTTGAAATTATTTTGGCAATAGCTTCTTCGTCTACTGTATCTGACAAAATGTCTGATTTATTTTGTGATTGTAATTCTTGCAATTCTTTTTCTAGTCTTGGGATGGTACCATGTCTTAATTTGGCTGCAGATTCTAAATCGTAGTTATTTTCAGCTGTTTCTAGTTCGAAAAGGGCAGAATCGATTTCTTCTTTTTTCTTGCTTATTTTACTGTTTACTGCCTTTTCTTCTTCCCAACGTGCTCTTAAGTCTTTTTCATTGTGCTTAAGTTCTTCTAGTTCTTTATCAATTTCAGAAAGTCGCTTTTTAGATAATTCATCTTTTTCTTTCTTTAATGCTTCTTTTTCTACTTCTAATCTCATTATACTTCTTTCGAGGTTATCTAATTCTGTGGGTATTGATTCCATTTGAACTTTGATAGTAGCAGCGGCTTCATCTACTAAATCGATAGCTTTATCTGGTAAAAATCTATCAGTTATGTATCTATCAGATAATGTAGCAGCGGCAATTAAGGCTTTATCTTTGATGTTGACGCCATGAAAAACTTCAAATTTTGATTTTAGTCCTCTTAGTATTGTAATAGTATCTAAAACATTTGGTTCTTTAACTAATACTTTTTGGAATCTTCTTTCTAGGGCAGCATCTTTTTCAATGTACTTTCGGTACTCATTCAAAGTAGTTGCACCGATACAGTGTACTTCACCACGCGCAAGCATTGGTTTAAGCATATTTCCTGCATCCATTGCTCCTTCGACTGCTCCTGCTCCTACAATCATATGTATTTCATCTATGAACATAATGATGTCTCCATCAGATTCTTTAACTTCTTTTAGTACGGCCTTTAATCTTTCTTCAAATTCACCACGGTATTTGGCACCGGCGACTAATGCTCCCATATCTAGTTCCCAGATTGTTTTATTCTTCAAACTATTAGGG
Organism: uncultured Bacilli bacterium; assembly: GCA_944329195.1. GTDB lineage: Bacteria > Bacillota_I > Bacilli_A > RF39 > UBA660 > CAG-302. Next base: position 10,757 of record CALVHX010000008.1, read on the forward strand.
ACATCACCTTTTATGATTCTAGTTGCTAGACCTTCAACAATTGCTGTTTTACCAACTCCTGGTTCTCCAATTAGGACAGGATTATTTTTGGTCTTTCTGGATAGTATCCTAGTAATTGATCTTATTTCATCATCACGGCCAATTACGGGATCTATCTTTCCTTCTTTTGCGGCCCTTGTAATATCACGGCCATATTTTTCTAATGGCTTTTGTAAATTTTCTTCATACGGATTATTCATGTTCATTATTTATCACCTTCCTTTTTATACAGTCATATTATACTACCATTGTTAGCAATTGTCAAGGTAGATTGCTAAATTTGTTTTCCTTTTCCAATGTAAAAAAGAGTTGATTTTAGCAAATGCTTACTATATAATAGTAGTTACCAAAGGAGAATATTATGAAAAAAGAATTAGTAAATATTTTAATTAATAAATTGGAGGGAACAAATTTACCAATTGATGGTGTAGAATTTGTGCTAAGTAAGGATGAAAAGATACTTAAAAAACTAGCGCCGCTTGATAAAAAAGTATTTAATTCAGCAATTGATATTGTTATGTCGTATAAAAATGATCTCGATATTATTACCGCTATTGATTTGTTAACTAATGCACGAGAAGAAGTATTACAATATTTAATTAAAGCATTAACAAATGCAGACTTAATTGAAAAGGAAAGAGCAATTTATTCTGCCAGAATAATTTATGAATCAAAAAATTGGTATAATGCTTGTTATGTCTATAAAGCTTTAACTAATAAAAATACAATAAATGCTGGATTAGTACCTGATGCTACTATGATAATTAATCAGTCAAAAACGGAATACAATGCCCGTTATGCATACGAAGTATTAACTAACAAAGATGCTTTGGATGCCGGAATAGCACCTATTGGGGCTATGATAGTTAATTTGTCAAAAATGGAATATAATGCCTGCTATGTATGCAAAGTCTTAACTGACAAAAACGTAATAGATGCTGGAATAGCCTATGATGGGGCTATGATAATTAATCAGTCCGAAACGAAATATAATGCTCGCTATGCATACGAAGTATTAACTAGTAAAAACGCAATAGAAGGTGGAATGCCACTTTTTGGAGCTGGAATAATTAATGATGCTAAAACGGAATATAATGCTTATTATGCTTATAAAGTTTTAACTGACGAAAATGCAATAGAAGGGCTAATAGATCTTGAGGCCGCTATGATATTAAGTATGTCAAAAACGGAATATAATGCCCACTATGCATACAAGGTTTTAACTAATAGGGGCGCAATAAAAGCTGAAAAAGCTCTTGTCGGTGCCATAATAATTAATGAATCAAAAAATTGGTATAATGCTTATTGTGCTTACTTGGTTTTAACTAACAAAGATGCTTTGGATGCCGGAATAGCACCTATTGGGGCTGAAATGCTTAATAAAATACAAAATAGAGATATAGCCGAATATGTATGTAAAGTTCTAACTAATGAAAATGCGATACGGGAAGGAGCGGTCCTCGAGTATGCTAAAATAATTAGCCGCGCGAAAACTATAGAGATTGCTTGCTTTATATGTGAATTTTTATTAGGTGAAACGACAGCTGGTTTAGATGAGAAACTTTCTATTGCAACTGAGATTGCTACTTTTGACAGTGCAGATCAGCTTGCCAAAAAAGGATATATGCTCCTTCTTGATGATCCGGATGCAAGAAGAGAAAAATATTTTGCTGAATTGAAGAAAAAAATGAATGCTCATGGTGAAGGAGATATCAAAGTAAGAAGCTTGGCAAAAAAGCCTAGTTATGAAAAATAAACATAATTTTTAGTATTAATATATATAGTAAAAATTACAAATATTGTTTTTGTATGACACTGCATTTATGATGTGGTGTTTTTATACATGGAGTTAATGCTTTACATAATAGTAAAAATATGTTAAAATACTTATTGAAAAAGGAGATTATATGGAAGAGATTATTCAAAATACTGAAGAAAAGATGTTGTTATCGATTGAGGCGTTAGAAAATAAATTTACTAATGTGAGAGCGGGGAGAGCGAATCCTAAAATGCTAGAGGGGATTATGGTAGAGTACTATGGGACTCCTACACCACTTAAGAGTTTAGCTAATATATCAGTACCAGAAGCTAGGCAATTGTCAATTAAGCCTTTTGATAAGTCTTGTTTGGGTTCTATTGAAAAAGCTATTTTTGAGGCTAATCTTGGCGTTACACCAAATAATAATGGAGAAGTTGTTTTTATTGTTATTCCTGAACTTACCGAAGATAGAAGAAAAGAACTTGTAAAACAAGTTAAGGCTATTGCTGAAGAGGGAAAAATTGCTCTTCGTAATATTAGGCAAGAGGCTAATAAAGCAATAGAAGCTTTAGAGCTTCCTGAAGATGAAGAAAAAAGAGCAAGTGAAAGAGTTCAAGAATTAATTAATGAATATAATAAAATAATTGATGAAAAGCTTAAAGAAAAAGAAAAAGATTTGATGACAATATAGATTTTAAAGTTAAACATATTAATATTTAATGATAAAACTGTGATAAGGAAGTAGTAATATTTGCAATGTAACTTTACAGAGAGCCTCTATTGGTGAGAATGAGGTTAGTTATAAGATATGAATTCACCCTTTAGTTTTACCGATTAATCTTGCGTTAAAAGATAGAGTGTATAACGTTTGTTATAAAGAAAGGTGGTACCGCGGATTTTAGTCCGTCCTTTTATGGTATCACCTTTTTTATTTTAGATGGGAGGATAAAAATGAATATAGAAGAAATTAAAAAAAATATAGAAGAAGATATTAGTAGTGTGATAAGTTTGAATGTTCTAAATGAAATTAAGACCAAATATCTAGGTAAGAATGGTGTGATAACTAGTCTTCAATTAAGAATTAAAGAAATTCCAGCTGAAGAGAAAAAAGAATATGGTATTATGCTTAATGATATAAAAGGATTTTTTAATGATTTGTTTGAAAAAACTAGAACTAAACTATTAGAAGAAGAAGTAAATAGAAAACTAAAAGATGATGCTATTGATATTACTTTGCCAGGAGAAGGAATTATCAGTGGTTCTATTCATCCTTTTAGTAGAATTATTGAAGAGATTTCTGATTTATTTGCGTCAATGGGATATGATGTTGTCGATGGTAATGAAATTGAAACTGATGAATATTGTTTTAAGAGACTTAATGTTCCAGATGGTCATCCGGCAAGAGATGCGCAAGATACTTTTTATATTGATGAAGAATTTTTGCTTAGAAGTCAGACGTCTACTCAGCAAGCTCATGCAATGGAAGATAATAGTGAAAAGACTCCTATTAGGATTATATGTCCGGGTAAGGTTTATAGAAGAGATGAGGATGCTACCCATTCTCATCAGTTTGGTCAAGTCGAGGGTCTTGTTATTGATAAAAATGTCTCTCTAGCGGATCTTAAAGGGACTTTAGAAATATTTGCTAAGAAATTGCTTGGAGAGAATACTAAAGTAAGATTTAGACCAAGTTATTTTCCGTTTACTGAACCGAGTGTAGAAGTAGATTTATCTTGTTTTAAGTGTGGTGGAAAGGGCTGTAATCTATGCAAACAAACTGGTTTTATAGAAGTCTTAGGAGCGGGTATGGTTCATCCTAATGTTCTTAAGATGGGCGGTTATGATCCTGATGTTTATACTGGATTTGCCTTTGGTACTGGATTAGATCGATTGGCTATGTTTAAATATAATATTCCTGATATAAGATATTTATACACTAATGATATCAGAATGTTAAAGCAGTTTGATAGGAAAGGTGAAGAATAATGAAGTTAAGTAGAAAGTTTGTAAGTGATTATATTGATATTCCAGTAGATACGCATGCTCTAGCTGAAGATATGACAAAAATTGGAAATGAATATAATAGTGAAGGTAAACTGATATCTGCTGATAATCTAGTTATAGGAAAAGTAATTTCTTGTGATATGCATCCTGATTCTGACCACTTGCATGTATGTCAAGTAGATGTAGGTAGTGACACTTTACAAATAGTTTGTGGTGCTCCTAATGTGAGAAGTGATATGAAAGTAATCGTTGCTTTACCTGGCGCTTCTCTACCTCTTGGTACTATTAAAAAAAGTGTAATTAGAGGGGTAGAGTCTAATGGTATGTTATGTTCTTTAGGTGAGCTAGGTCTTGATCATAAGTTTTTGAAAGAAGAAGATATTAATGGAATTTGTGAACTAAATTCTGATGCTGTTATTGGAGAAGATCCTATCAAATATTTGGGATTGGATGATGAAGTAATCGACTTTGAACTTACTTCTAATAGAGGTGATCTTCTCAGTATAATTGGTATGGCTTATGAAATAGGTGCTATATATGGTAATAAGGTTAAGGATATTTCTCTTGACTATAATGAGAGTAAAAGTAATATAGATGACTATCTTACTTTGAAAGTAGAAACTTCTTTTTGTCCTTTGTTTTTAGCTAGAAGAGTAGAAAATGTCGTCATTAAAGAAAGTCCATCTTTTATTAAAGAAAGACTTATAGCATCTGGGATTCGTCCAATTAATAATGTAGTTGATATTTCGAATTATGTTATGTTAGAGACAGGTCAACCGCTTCATTTTTATGATGCTGATAGGCTTGGAAAAGTAATTGGTGTGAGAATGGCTCAAGAGGGAGAAGAACTAATTACGCTAGATAATAATAAGAGAAAATTAAGCAGTAGTGATATAGTTATTTTTAATGAGAATGAAACTATTTCCCTAGCGGGTATTATGGGTGGACTTTCAACTGAGGTAGAAAGTGACACTAAGAATATTGTCATCGAGTCCGCTATTTTTGATCCTGTTCTCATTAGAAAGACTAGTAAGAAAGTACTTCGTAGTGAAGCTTCTAATAGATTTGAAAAGGGTCTTGATCCTAAAAGGACATATATGGCAATGAAGAGGAGTTTAAATCTTCTTGAGAAATATGCTGATGCTAATGTTGTAGGTGGAATGTTAGAATATAAAAATATAGATATTTGTGATAAGGTTATTAAAATATCATATGAAAAAATTAATAATGTTTTGGGTATTAACTTAAGTAAAGATGTTATTTTAAATATATTTGATAAATTAGGTTTTACTACGGATGATAATGGAAATGATGTCTTAGTTACTGTTCCTTCTAGAAGAGTTGATATTGGTATTGAAGAGGATTTGATCGAAGAGATAGGAAGAATTTATGGTATAGATAATATTGTAGGTAAGACTATGAATTTACCTCTTAGAAAAGGAAAATATGATAAAAGCGATAGTAAAATTAGAAGTTTATTGTTTTCTTTGGGATTATCGGAAACTCTTACTTACTCTTTGATTAGAGATAGTGAAGTATCAAAATATACGAATGATGAATTTGAAAAGATTATGCTTATGGATCCAATGACAGAAGATAGAAATGCCTTAAGATATAGTTTAATACCTTCTCTTATGATGGTTTATGAATATAATCATAATAGGAAAAATATAGATATAAATATATTTGAAATAGGTAAGGGTTACTACAAAAAAGATAATAGTTTTTTTGAGGATAAAAAACTTTCTATTTTGATGAGTGGCAATTATTATTTATCTTTGGGTAATTATAAGAAAGTTAATTTTTATATTATAAAAGGAATTGTAGAAAAGGTGTTAAACTATCTAGGGTATAAAGATAGATATAGTTTTGTAGTAGAGGATATTCCTAAGGAACTACATCCTGGGCAAAGCGCCAGTATTATAATAGATCATAATGTTATTGGTATTATTGGAAAAGTTCATCCTAATACTAGTAAAGATGATATTTTTGTAGCGGAATTAAATTTAAGTATATTAGGAAAAATTAAAACTTCGAAGATGAAATATAAAGAAATAAGTAAATTTCCTAGTATTGTTAAAGATGTAGCTTTTATTTTAGATAAAGATATACAAAGCGCTGATATCATAAAGACTATTAAAAAGAGTGGAGGAAAGCTTCTTACTGATGTGATGGTGTTTGATCTATATAGAGATGAGGCCTTGGGACTTAATAAAAAATCTTTGGCTTTTAAACTTTCTTTTGAAGACCAAACGAGAACGTTAACTGATGATGAAGTTACTGTACTATTTAATAAAATCATTGAAGAAGTTATAAATAAGCACGATGCGATATTAAGAGATAATTAAATTTAAAAAGGTAATTTAAAAAACCTCTAGATTTTTCTAGAGGTTTATCTAAATTATGACAAATAGATATTTTATTTATTTGTCAGTAGTTTGAAATAGGTCTTTTATGGTACCTATTTTACACGCAATCTACGAAAGTATCATCGAGACATCTTATTCTGCATACACATCCTAAATTCATTGTAAAGAAAGAATTAGTAGTTTCATATGGGAATACACTACTTGTATCACTATTTGGTGCTAGTACTCTAAATGTAGCACAGCAACCATCTAGTTTTTCTAATCTAAAGACAGTGCTCGTTGTGGTAACTGTTGGGTCTTTACTAATTGGCATAGCTATTGGATCATTGCCAGATCCACAGCTATATAATACGATTGGTCTAGTGTTAAAGAACATGTTACTACTTTGTCCTAGAAATCCCCTGTCACACGTCTCTAGACAACAATCGTTTCCACATACACTTTGCTGAAGTATTAGTATAACTTTTAAGATATCGGCGATACAGTTTTCGCAAGTATTGTTTTCATTATTACACATATAATCCACCCCTTTTTTATATTCAATATAACTTATGATAAAAGTAGATAAAAATGCACCACTAATACCTATAAACGGTAATTTTTTTATATAAAAAGCATAAATATTAGTGTGAATTATTATGAAAATAACAAAGATATTTGATAACTATCTTAATGATAAAAAGTATAGTATGATATATAAAGATAATAAATTAGATATTGTCAATTATACAGAAATTGTTTCCTTTTCTAGTACTTTGATATCAATTAGATATAAGGATAATCAGTACCATATTGAAGGAAGTGAATTAGTAATATCGAGGATGATGGATAATGAAATATTAATAGCGGGTAATATTAAAAGTATTTCTTTCTCATAAAACGAGTGTTAATTAATGATTACTATAGTGGGTGATACTGTGAAAAATAAAATTTTGTATTTTTTTAGTAGTAGTATAAAAATAAAAGTAGTTGGAAGAAATGTTAATAACTTTATTAAGAGGCTCATTAAAAACAAAATTAATATTATTAAATACACTCCAATATCTTATAAAGAAGCAGATATAATTATCGATTATAATGACTTTGTGAAAGTAAAAGAGTATAAGACAATATATGATATTAGAATTATTAAATATTATGGTAAACTTAGAGTATTGAAATTTATTAAAAAGAATGTTTTTATTATTTCATTTCTTTTTTTAGGTCTTGTTATTATTTTTTTTCTATCGAATATTATTTTTAGCATAGAAATAGTACATTCAAATAGTAAAATAATTAAACTACTAGAAGAAGAATTATCTTCCTTTGGAATAAAGAAGTATTCATTAATTAAAAGCTATGAAGACATAGAAAAAATTGAAGCAGAAATACTTGAGAAAAATAAAGATAGTTTAGAGTGGATAGAAATTACTAGAGAAGGAACTAAATATGTTGTAAGGGTAGAAGAGAGAATTATTAATCAAAGATTAGAAGATGATAAGATATATAATATAGTGGCTGCTAAAAATGCTGTTATAAAGACTATAGTAGCGGAATCCGGAGAAAAAATTAGAGATGTTAATACTTATGTGAAAAAAGGAGATATAATTATTTCGGCAGATATTACGCTTCCAAATAATGAGAAAGTTAGAAAGAATGCTAAAGGGACTGTTTTGGGGGAAGTTTGGTATACTATAGATATAGACTATCCATATCATTATTATGAGGTTAATTATACTGGTAAGGAGAAAAAAGTATTGGTTCTTACTTTTTTAAATAAGAGATTTTCATTATTTGATTTTGATAAATATAAGACGTTCGATAAGGATATAAAAATTATTTTTGAGGATACTTTTATTCCTTTTTCATTAACGCAGGAGATGCAGTACGAAACTAACATTATAAATAATTTTTATACATATGAAGAAGCGGTAGAGAAAGCTATAGAACTGGCAAAGAGTAAGCTGAAAGAGAAATATAGTGGCATTAAAGAAATATCTAAAGTTTCAATTATTGGTGAAGAGGAGCTTCCTTCTAAAGTATCTTTATCACTATTTATTACTTGTATAGAAGATATTACTGAATATGTTGAATTATCAGAAGATACTGAGTAAGTGTTATTGATGAGTTTCAGGATAAACGCATGAAATTTTGAAAATGCGTTTTTTTCATGTATAATAGATGCAAAGAATAAAGTTGGTGAAGTATGGTTAAAAAGTGTAAAAAGTTGGAGGAAATAAAAGCAATGTTTAAAGATATAGAAATAGACTTAAATCAAATAGAAACAAATGAATTGCAAAAATTTATGATTATATTTAAAGGTCAAAATGATACAAGAATGCAAGATAAAGTAAAACACTTAATGAGTGATATCATAATAATTTGTTTTTTAGCAATTCTTGTATTTTTAACTATATTTTTGTAATCATTTTCTAATTTTTGTGTTATACTCATATTAACAACGACCTTCCTTTTATTTTTCTATTTATTAATAAGTTTAGGTCGTTGTTTTTATTTTGTCAAATTGTAAGATTTATTTTTGAAAAATCCCTAATTTACATGCACCATTAGATATAGTGTTTAAAGCAGATGCTAATAGAACATTAGAAAAAAATGGAGCAAAAAATTTGGGAATATTAAAGCGAATTTGTTTAGCTGTTTTAAAGTTTGTACAAACATACTATAATTTGAGTTTAAATAAGATTAGATTTTTATTGTCTATAGATTTTGAAAAAGAAATAGAAAATGTATTTAAGTTATTAAATACTGATGATATTGCAAAATTATTAGAAAAAAACACATGAATTAAATTTCATGCCTTTATCCTATTTTTTTGTTGTATTTCCCTTTAAAAAGTATAGGTTTTATGGTATTATATTAAGCAAGGAGCAGTATGGTAATTTATGGAAGTATATGAAAAATTAACGAAACAAATATCTGAGACAAAATACTTAAGTACGGAGAATTCTTATAGATATAGACCAATTATGAGATGTTTTTATCAACATTATGAGAAATTAGAATATTGGTTATACAAAGAAGAAGTTTATAACGAATTAAAAGATAATACTATATTTATTAATTATACACTAGAAGAATGCGAAAGAGATTTAGAGACATTAACGGAGTGGATGAGTCTATCTAAAATGCAAGATACCAAAAATGCTAGTTCTATAGAAGAGTTTAAAAATAAAAAATTTAGATATCAAATGACAGAATATGCCACAGAAATAGAAAGACTCACGATTGCTTTAGAAGAAATGGAAATAAAAACATCATCATTAGAACCAAAATTATTTGATAGATTACGAATTTCTATTGCAAAATTATCAGAACTAGAAAACCTAAATGAAGATGATATAAATGATTTATGGACAGACTTAAATGAAGACTTCACAAAACTAAATCAAAATTATCAAGATTTTTTAAAGAAATTTAATGAACCAAAATCAGAAGAATTATTACAAAGTGTATTATTTTTAAAGTTTAAAAGTGAAATATTAAAGTATTTAAGAGAATTTATTAGAGGTTATCAGAAAAATATATATAATATAAAAGATAGTATTTCAAAAATTAGTAATGATGATATAGAAATATTTCTAAATAAATTAAATGATCATTATAAAAAAACACCAATCATGAATACTAATTTTAGTTTTGAACACCTAAAAGATGTTAATTTAGGGAAAATTAATAATATCTTTAAATGGTTTATTGGTACCAAAACCACATCTAGTGAAGGAGAAAAACTAATGGATACTACAAATAATATTATCGTAAAGATTACTAAGTATGCAAATTCATTAGTAGAACTTCGCGGTAATATGACTAATAGAAAAGAAGAATATAAGCATTTATGTAGACTATTTGATAAACTAGATAATATAGATGAATGTAATAAATATGCATCCGTTACCTTTGGCATTGGAAATGTTAGACATTTTATAGGTAATTCTAGTTTAGATACAGATTCCATCGTAAATACTTATAATATACCACCAATTGAAATATTACTATCCTCAAGAACCAAGAATAGAAAAGAGAAAATATCAATTCAACCAATTATAGATAAAACTGAAGAAAAAAAGAAAATACTAGAGGAATATCGCCTAGAACAAGAAAAAAACAAACAAATATTAAAACATTTAATTAAAGATAAAGAAATTGTACTAAAAGGTGAAATAGAGTTATCCAAAGTAGAAAGAAGATACATCCAAAAACTAATCGCGAATTCTTCAAATAAAAAAGAAACAGAATTTGGACTTAACTATAATATTGTCAAGAAAGATGGAAAGTGCCGAATTATAACAGAAGATGGTATTTTCTTAATGGACGCGAAAGTAATAGAGTTTGAAGGTGAAATATAGATGGATATTTATACAAAAGAATTAGAATATTTACTAAATAATTATTGGTGTGTTAAAGAACAAAATCCTAAGATTTACTTTAATATAAAGAATAATTTAGATTATTATAGAGAGTTTATAAGAGATAAATTAGGAAGCAAATTAATTGTTAATGATAGATTTATAAAATTAGAAAAAATCCCTGCTTCTCCTAAATCTTATATGGGAATTATAGATTTTGATGACAAACTAGAATATACTATATTATTCATCATTCTCTTATTTTTAGAAGATAAACCTAAATTAGAACAATTTATCTTATCTAATTTAATAGAATTTATCTCAAATACCGCTACTACATTAGAATTAGATACTATTCCTAATTGGAATATATTACACCATAGAAAATGCTTAGTAACTGTTATTAATCACTTAAAAGAATTAAATATTATTAGAGTAGTAGAAGAAAATAATTTATTTACAGAAGATTCTAAGGCAGAAGCATTATATGAAACAACAGGATTATCTAACTATTATGTTAGAGAATTTAAAAATAATATTTTAGAATACAGAAATATAGATGATTATATTAATGATGAATTCAACGAACAAAATGAAAATATTGGAGATGTTAGAAGATATAAAGTATATAGACATCTATTATATTCATTAGTCACATATACCGAGGATTTAACAGAGTATGAGTTAGATTACTTAAAAAGATTTAGAAGTAATATTAATAATGAACTATCTAAATATACTAAAGGAGAATTAGAATTAACAAATAATATGGCTGTTGTTATGTTTGAAAGTGATGCAGGAGAGAAATTTGACTTTCCTAATAATAAAGCCATATCTGATATTGTTTTACTTGTAAATAATGCAATCTTAAAAGAACAAGAAAATGATAAGTTAAAACTAGAAAAAGATGAAACAATTATAATTACTAAAGAGAATTTACAAAGAATACTTAAAGAAATAAGACTTGAAAATGGAAAGTACTTTAGTAAAAAATATCGAGAAATGCCCACTAAGAACTTTATTGATGAAGTGATTCTTTACTTAAAAGAATACGATTTTATTAGAGACTATGAATTAGGATATAAAATATATCCTATGATATCTAGATTAATTGGTTATATTCCAAAAGATACTGAAGAACAATTAGAATTATTTGGAGGTGAGACAGATGAAGAGAATTAAAATAACAAAGATCGGATTACTTAATTTTTGGCTATATGATGAAGAAGAATATGATTTTTATGGTGGAAATTTAATATTAAGAGGAACCAATGGTAGTGGCAAATCAGTCACAATGCAGTCTTTTATACCACTTATATTAGATGGAAACAAAAGCCCAGACAGATTAGATCCATTCGGTTCTAAGGAAAGAAAAATAGAAGATTACATTATAGGAGACGCAGAAGGAGTCCAAAAAGAAGAAGCAACCTCTTATCTATATATGGAAACACTAACAGAAGAAGAAAATAAATATATTACAATTGGCTTAGGCTTTAGAGGCAGAAAAGGTAAAGGTGTTGAATCTTGGGGATTTGCTTTAAAAGATGGTAAAAGAATTGGTAAAGATTTCTTCTTGTACAAAGACCCAGTCAATAAGATTCCCTTGTCTAAAAATGAATTAAAATCAAGATTGGGTACAATTAATGAGTTTGTAGACACAACTAAAGATTATAAAGCAATGGTAAATAGACTATTATTTGGATTCCCTAATTTAGATATTTATGATGAGTTTATTAAATTATTATTACAATTAAGAAGTAATAAATTATCTAAAGATTATAAACCTACTAATTTAGTTAATGTTTTAAATACAGTATTACAACCCCTAACTGAAGATGATCTAAGACCATTATCAGAAGCCATAGAACAAATGAATAAAACCAAAGAGCAAGTTGAAACACTAGAACATAATGTTAAACAACTAAAAGATTTCTTAAAAGTATATAGAAATTATAATGAAATAATATTAGTTACAAAGGCTAGAGAATATCAAAAAGCAAATAACGAATATAACGAACTAAAAAATAACACCTCTAATTTAGAAAAAGAACTTATAAATTTTAAGAAAAAACTAGAAGAAAATAATAATCGTTATACAATTGTATTAAATGATATTGCAACTAATGAAGAACAAAAAAGACAACTAGATAACCAAGACTTAAAACAAAAAATAGAATCCCTAACAACAATTAATGAAACAATTACCACTTTAGAAGGAAAAATTAAAGATATCTCTAATAATATTGATAATAATGAACAAGAAAAATTAGAGTTAAATAAAAAAATAAGTCAAATTGCTGATGAAACATATAAATTAAAAAAAGAAATAGAAGAATCTTCTATTGATTTAAAAGATATGTCCAACGAAAGTTACTTTGATGAAATTATTTTCTTTATAGATGAACTAAATGATAATTTAGAAACTGAAGTATCCTTTGAAAGCATTTTTATGTCCTTAAAAAAATATGAAGAAAAGATTAAAATTATGATTAACTTTTTAGAACAAGAACAACAAATATTACTGGAAAGCGAATCAACTAGAATAGAATATGAAAAATTATCTAATAAATATAAAGAATTAGAAAGATTAATTAATAATCAAGAAAAAAATTTCAAAGAAAGCATTATGGCTTGGGAAGAAGACTTCATTAATAAATTAAATAATAATAAATATCTAAAACTAGATGATAGTATAAAAAAACAAATATTAGAACTTATGAATAACTATTCTTTTAATAATTACGATAAAGTTAAATCTTTATATAAAGATGCATCTTCAAATTTAATAAACAATATCAATAACAATACCTTAAAATTAGATAATAAAAAATCCCTAAGAGAGATAGAATTATCAAAGTTAGAAAACGAATATCAAGAATTAAAAAATTCTGATGATATAGAACTCCCTACTTTAAATATAAAGACTGATGAAATTTTAAAAAATAATGAAATAGACAGTATACCTTTATATAAATGTATCGAGTTTAAAGATAACATAAGTGATAAAATCAGAAATAACATTGAAGCATCTCTATTAGACTTAAATATATTAGGTGCTTATATTATAAAAGAAAGTGATATAGATAAACTATCTAAATTAGATATACAAATACTATATTTAACCAAAACAAATAAAAAACAAAATAATATACTTAAATATTTTGATATCAAAATAGATAGCAATACTATTAAAGCAGATTATGTTAAAGAAGTATTAGAATGTATCAGTATAGATAAAAAAGATATTATCTCAATAGGTGAGGATGGTAAATCTCACATTGATTTAATAAATTCCATTGCAAACCCAGAATATAAGCAAAGTTATATCGGATACTTAAAAAGAATTGAACTCAAAAATAAAAAACTAAAAGAATTAGAAAATAGAGTAGAAATATTAAACAAAGAAATACAAATTATTGATAATCTAATAAGAGAAAATAATGAAAAAATTACTATTATAGAAAGTGAAGAAAAAAATTTACCTAGTAATGAAATAATAAATAATATTATAGATAAAATAAAAGAACTTTCAATAGAACTTAATTACAATGATAAAAGACAAAAAGAATTAGAAAAAGATTTATCTATTATTGATGACAAGTTAAAAAAAATTAAAGAAAAAATAAATGATAATAAAAAAGGCTTATATATACCACTAAATTTAATTTCATATAAAGAAGTTAGTAATATTGTTAGTAGTATTAAAGAAATATTACAAAATCTAAGAAATACCCATAATTCTTATTTAAACAAGTTAGAAATAAATAATAGTTTTCAAGATAGATTAAATAGTATTATGGATAATATTGCTTATTTAAAAGCAGATCTAGAAGAAAAAGAAACTAACTTAAAAGTTAATATAACCGCTAGAGACACAATTAACGAACTATTAGAAACAAAAGAATATAAAGAACAAAAAGAAAAAATGATAACTATAGAAACTAATTTAACTAATCTAGAAAAAGAAAGAGTTTTATTAATAAAAGAAACATCTAAATTAGAGAAAGATATTGAATATAAGAATAATTACTTTAACGAGTTACAAAAAGAAATGTTAGAAAAACAAAAAAAATTAAATATTTATAGAGAAATTTTCTTAAGAGAATATAAATTAAAATATATTTATCAAGACGATATAGTTGATTTAGATAAAACAGTTAGGAACATAATTAAAGATGGAAATTCAAGAAAAGAAATATCTCTAAATGAAGCATTAAGTAACTTTTATTCATCATACAATCATTATAGATTAGAACTTAATGACTATTCTTTGAAAAACATAACATTATTTGCAGATTATGATACAGAAGATAATGAAGAAAAAAAGATATATGAAAATAACATAAGAGTAGATGTAGTATCTATGTATCAAGGAATTAAACTTAATTTATTAGAGCTAGCAGAAAAATTAGAAGGAGATATTGAAGATAATAAAGATTTAATTAGTAAGCAAGATAGACTTTTATTTGAGGATATTTTATTAAATACAGTAGGAGATAAAATCAGAGCAAGAATAGATTCATCAAATGAATGGGTTTCTAAGATAAATAATATTATGGCTACAATGCAAGGGAATAGCGCTCTTAGCTTTAAACTAGTTTGGAAAAGCATCGCTGCCGATAATGAAGGAGAAATCGATACCAAAGAATTAGTACGCATATTAAAAATGGATCCAAAGTTACTTAAAGATAGTGATAGATCAAGACTAACGAATCATTTTAGAAGCAAAATAAAAAAAGCAGAAGAATTGTGTCAAGATTCATTTATATCATTTTATAAAATTATAGAAGAAGTCTTAGATTATAGAAGCTGGTTTACTTTTCAATTATTATATCAACGAAAAGGCATGAATTTCAAAGAATTAACTGATAAAACATTTTCTAAATTTAGTGGTGGTGAGCGCGCCAAGAGTATGTATATACCTCTATTTGCTAGTGTTTATGCAAAATTAATTTTGGC
The DNA here is from genome assembly GCA_944329195.1 of uncultured Bacilli bacterium. GTDB lineage: Bacteria > Bacillota_I > Bacilli_A > RF39 > UBA660 > CAG-302. Next base: position 26,233 of record CALVHX010000008.1, read on the forward strand.
ACGTCCTAATTGCCTTAGAATAATTGCTTTAGATGAAGCGTTTGCTGGAGTAGACGAAGATAATATTAGAGAAATGTTTGGTATCCTAAAATATTTGAATATTGATTTTATAATTAATTCCCAAGTATTATGGGGAGATTATGATACAATTGATGATTTATCTATCTGTGAACTTATTAGACCTCAAAATTCTTCAGTTGTAAGTGTTGAAAGATATAGATGGAATGGTAAATATAAAGAAATTATTGATGATAGATTAAAGTATAATGAGGAATTAAAAAATGCATAAATATACAGAATATTTTAAAGAAAGCCCTGGATTCAACAGATTTATTAAGAAAATATATGATAAATATAAATCACTAGGAAGATTTTCAGGTAAAGTTAAATTAAAAAATTTATCTCAAGAGGAGGCTAAGAGTTTATCAAGATTATTTGGAATTACATATAAAACTGGAGATGACGAAACTTTTTCAATAAGTAAGTTTATTTCAATTATGAAAAATTCTAAGTATGATGACTTTGATATTGGAGTATTAATACAAGAATATTTAAATGTAGAATTATATACTAACAAAGAAAAAAATAATCAAAATATAATCAAAGAACAAGAATTTTACAAAGATATTATACAAGATAATTCTAAAGGAAGTTCTTGGTTACAAGATATAATTAATTTTAAAAAACCTCCCTATAGATTAATTCATCAAAGATATAATAAGAATAAAATAGCTTTAAAAAAAGAATTAATAAATATAATTTCATTAATAGATAATTTACCAACAACAAAAGTATTATTACCCATATATGCTTCTAATTATACAAAAGACCCACATTACTTAGATTTAGATAATTTTCATAACATTCTTTATTTCTATGCACTTTCTTATATAGATAATTGTAGTTATCCTGAAAGTAGAGAAGAGAAAATAAAACTATTATCTAAGTATAATATCGAAATAGATAATTTATCTAATTATGTATTGACTTATAATTTATTATCAAGTAAAAATTATATAAATCAATTTTCAAATAACAAAGAAACACTAATATTAAATATTCAAAACATTATTACTACAGAATGGTTTGATACAAAAGCAAAGAAGGTATTTATTTTTGAAAATCCATCTATTTTATCAGAGATAATAATGAGAACTATAGATTGTAGTGTAATTATTTCAGGAGGATTTCCTAATACTAGTGTATATTTACTTTTAGATAAATTAATTGAAAGTGGCAACAAACTATATTATAACGGAGATTTTGATCCAGAAGGACTACTTATTGCCGGTAGATTAAAAGAGAAGTATAAAGATAAAATGAATTTATTTTGTTATAATGCTGATGATTACAATAAATGTTTATCAAAAAAGGAAATATCTGATAAAAGATTAAGTAAACTAATTAAAATAGATATTAAAGAATTAAAAGATATAATTAGTTTATTAACTTTAAATAAATTAGCAGCGTATCAAGAGAATAATAAAGAAAGAATAATTGATTATATAAATAATAGTTATGAGTAAGTTTATTATTCTTAATGTTCCACTATATTATAATTATAAAATTAATATAATAATGAATATCATTTATATTAGATATGTAACTAAAAAGATAAAAAACTATAGAAATAAATATAGGTGACAATAAAATAATAATAGCATAAACTATATATTAAGGTAATACTTATGAATAATGATTTAAGAGCACTCACAGGTGTAGTAATTGACCCAGGACATGGTGGGAGTGATCCGGGTGCTGTTGGAAATAATAATTATGGAAAAGATTATGCCTTAAAAATTTCTCAATATATGTATGATATATTTAATGAATTAGGTATACCAGTAACTTTAACTAGAGATAGTGATATTACATTATCGCCAACCGAGAGAATAAATAAAATACTATCAGCATACGGGAATGCCCCTGATGTAATAGTTATATCTAATCACTTGAATGCAGGAGGTCGGGTAAGAAAAATTGTGATGGATGAAATATATGGTGTATAACTTCGTAAGTTACTTGAAATATATAATAATATCACCTGGAAATTTTTTTGATTTATATGTAAGACAAGTTTATGGTAAAATAACCTGGTTATTTGACATATAATAAAAAATAATATATAGTGTTATTAACAGATGAAATACCATACATGTTTTAATAAAATAATAACATAATATATGTAGGAGGGATATAGATGAATTATAATGATATTTTAATTAAATATATTGATGAATATCCATATGATGAGCCTATTTTTATTGAGGACATCAAAGATTATTTTAAAAATTATATTAAAAATAATTTTGATGATGTATTTAAAAATGTTTATGTATATATTAATAGACTAGTGAAAGATAATAAACTTGTTCAATTTATTAAAGGAATTTATTATAAACCTTTAAAAGGGGTATTTGGTAATAAACTTTTAAATATTAATAAAGTTATTGATAAAAAATATATACATGATGGAACTAGACAAAAGGGATATTTAACAGGTGCTTATTTATTTAATAAAATAGGTTTAACTACGCAAATACCAAAAGAAATTTTAATTGTTACTAATGAGTGCCCTAATGCAAATGATTACAATAATAAAAATTTAGGTGTTACTATTAGAAGACCTAAAATTGAAATTAATGATGATAATTATAAATATCTTCAGCTTTTTGATGTGTTAATTAATAAGGATAATATAAAAATTGAAGTTGATAATGAAAAAGAAATTATTTATCAATTTATTAAAGATAATGAGTTAGAGCTTGAAAAAATTTTTGAATATGCTAATAAAATAAATAATTTTAAACCAATAAAGAGATTATACGAATTAGGAGGTGAAAATATTGAATAAAGAAATATTAGAAGAATTAATATTAAATGTTAATAGTAGAACTGGTATTAGGAATGATATTTTAGAGAAAGACTATTATGTTTGTCTTGTTTTAAGAGAATTAGCATCTAAGCAAAATGAATTACAGGCTTATTTTAAAGGTGGGACCGCTGTTTATAAAATATTAGATCATATGAATAGATTTTCTGAAGATATTGATTTAACAGTTAAAGTGAACGAAAATGAATCAAATAATAGTAATAAAACAAGATTAAAAAAATCTGCACTTGGATATGATATTGATGGTTTAATATTAGTAGATGATGAAACAATAGATAAAAAAGGTAGTATTACATCGTTTTATAAATATGATTCATTATTTAGTTTAAATGAGCTTTTTAAATCAGAAAGAATTCAGATAGAATCAACTTCATTTACTGTGTCTGAACCAGTTTCAACTTATACTATTGAACCACTTGTTTATAAGTATGCAACAGAAGAAGAAAAAAATATTTTGAAGGAAAAGTATAATATATCTGAATTTGAAATAGAAATTATTAAATTTGAAAGAATCTTTATTGACAAAATATTTGCGGCAGAATTTTATTATGAAAGAAAAATGTATGAAGATGTTTCTAAACATTTATATGATATTTCTATTATGATAAAAAATGATAATATTAAAGAATTATTAAAAAATAAATCTGAATTAAATAAATTAATAGGTTATAAAAGAAAAGAAGAAAAATCTAGAATAGGTGGAATATCTGAAGAAAAAGATATAATTGATTTTGATTATATGAAGTTAGATTTTAATGATGATTTAATTAAGGCTTTTAATAAAATGCAAAGAATATATGTTATAGATAATGAAAGTATAATAACTATTGATGATGTTAAGGATACTGTTAAAATATTATTAGATGTATTTAGAAATTTGTAGTAAAGGTGGTATGACATATGGAAAAAAATATTCTTGAATTAACATTATTGCTTATGTATTTAACTTCTTAGGAAGAAGAACCAAATCCTTTTGAAGATAGGTTTAAACAATGCTGGAAAGGTTATTCTTTCGATGCTATCAATGAATTAACTGATAAAGGTTATTTATTTCCATCGAAATATAAAAATAAATCAGTTACATTAACTAAAGAAGGAGAAAAATTAGCTAAGGATTTAATTGAAAAATATTTGAAGTAGGTGTTAAGATGTTTGATTACGATAAAAAAGTAGAAGAAAATAGAAAAAGAAATGAAAAATATATTAAAGAATTTGAAAAGTGGTTAAATGAAAAGAGTTTAGTGAAGAAAACTATACGAAAACATTTAAATAATATTGATTTATACATTAACGATTATCTAAATTATTATGAAATTACTAAAGTAGAAGATGGTATGAGTTCAGTTTACTCATTTTTAGATGGTTGGTTTATAGAAAAATGTTTATGGGCTTCAAAAAATTCATTAAAAGAAACTGCATCTAGTATAAAAAAATTTTATCAATATATGAGTGAAAATAATTATGTTAGTGAAAAAGATTATAAAGATATGTGTAGCTTTATCAAAGAAAATATGGAAGAATTTTTAGAACAAGTTGATGCCTACGATAACGGAACTTATTATGATATATTTTAAACAATGGAGGTAAAAAAATATGACAAAGGTATTAACATTCAAAGTAGGTATTGAGGGCTTAGAAGATAAGATATGGAGAAAAATAGAAATTACTGATAGAAGAACAGTTGCTGACTTAGCATATACTATTCTTGCTACATTTGATTCACTTGCATATCATTTATACAATATAAAGTATAATAACAAAGTATATGATTGCTTCGTTTGTATAGAAGATGATTATAGTGATATTCCTAAAATAAATGCAACCATTACTAAATTGAGTGATTTAGGATTAAAAGAAAGTAATACTATGGAAATGGAATATGATTATGGTTCACCTACAACTTTTAAAATTACTTATCTAGGTTGTTCTGCTTTAGAAAGAGGCAAAGGATCACATTATCCATATGTTATTGATGGAGAGGGAAGAGGTATGCTAGATGATATGAGTGACTTTAGACTTAAAGAAGTAGTAGAAGATATTGATAAAAAGGGTTATTCAGAACACTATTTCACACCAGGATATGAAAGAACAATCAAATATGATTATAGAAAATTTAATATAAAAAATAATAATACATTATTAAAGGGATTAGTTCTAGAAATTAAAAACGGATATGAAGTTGGTGAATAAAATTGAAATAATTAATATATATGGAAGTATAGATAATTTTCGAGAAATATTTCCAAATTATTATAACAGATTTACTGAGAAAGAAGAAATCATGATAGATAGTATTAGCAAAGAAAACGATAATTTTATAATGGTGGTCTCTCCAATTTTTTCAGCTTCTATTATTGAAAATATATTATTTACTAATTATCTATCGATTGATACACTAGAATCTATTTATAATAGATTAATTATTGAAGAGGATAATACTTTGGACTATAAAGAGACGGTTTCAGCAATCAAAGAAGCACATGGAGATTATGTCTTAGCATTAAAGAAAAATCAGAAAACATTTTATGATGATGTAAAAGATTACTTAGTTGATTTGGGTATATTAAAAGAGATAGAAAAAGAAAATTACGCTGAATATATTGAAAAATCACATAGCAAAATCATAACAAGAAAATATTATATGACAAGTAAAATATCATGGTTAGAAAATAAAGAAAAATGGGAAAAATTAAAATCTATAGGAGTTGAGAAAAAAACAATTGAATCAATACAGACAGGTAAAGTAATTGAAGAAAATAGATACTTTATAATTAGTTTCAAAGATGATATACATTCATTTGCAGACGCAGTAAGAAAACATTGGGGAGTAGAAAATAATTTACATGCACCATTAGATATAGTGTTTAAAGAAGATGCTAATAGAACATTAGAAAAAAATGGAGCAAAAAATTTGGGAATATTAAAGCGAATTTGTTTAGCAGTTTTAAAGTTTGTACAAACATATTATAATTTGAGTTTAAATAAAATTAGATTTTTATTATCTATAGATTTTGAAAA
>CALVHX010000009.1 GCA_944329195.1 uncultured Bacilli bacterium
AATAAAAAAACAGTAAAATTCCCTTTTAATTAAAGGCTTATTTCACTGTTTTAATTTTATTTCATGTTTTTAACCTGCATATTCTTGGATCACTATTGAAAAAACAAAAAACTTATTATATAATATAAGTACGTAGTAAAAAGATAAGAAAGTGATGAAATATGAAAAAAATTAGAACTATTTTTATGGGGACACCTTCCTTTTCCGTTCCTATTTTAGAAGCGTTAATTGATCTATTAGATATCATTCTCGTTGTATGTCAGCCAGATAAAGAAAAAGACCGAAAGGGCAATTTGTTATTTTCACCATGTAAGAAAGTAGCAATTGAGCATAATATCGAAGTGTTTCAACCTTTAAAGATAAAAGATGACTATCAAAAAATATTAGCTAAGGAGCCCGAACTAATCATAACAGCGGCATATGGCCAAATTATACCAGAAGTAATATTAGACTATCCAAAATATGGTTGTATAAATGTACATGGTTCTCTTCTTCCTAAATTGAGAGGAGGCGCCCCAATCCATCATGCTATTATAAATGGGGACAAAGAAACAGGAATAACCATAATGTATATGGATAAAAAAATGGATGCTGGAGATATTATTTCACAGCGGAAAATAGAAATAGCGGATGATATGTACTTAGATGAGTTATACGGTAAGATGTCCTTGCTGGGAAGAGATTTACTCGTCGACACCCTTCCTAGTATTATAGAGGGAACTAATTCTAGAACCAAACAGAATGAAGAAGAAGCTACATTCGGATTAAATATTATTAAAGAAGAAGAAAAAGTTAATTTTAATAATAAAGCTATCGATATTTATAATCGCATTAGAGGACTATCCAGTGTGCCAGGGGCTTTTGCCATAATAAACGGGAAAAGGATGAAGTTTTATAGAGCAGAAATAACACAGATAAATTCAAAGAAAGAGCCCGGTACAATCGAAAAAATCGATAGTTCAGGAATATTTGTAAGTACTTTTGATTTCCTTATAAAAATTACCGAACTTAAAATAGAAGGTAAGAAAAGATGCTCAGTTAAAGACTTTGTAAATGGGATAAAAGTTAATGAATATTTGGGAGTAAGATTTGAATGAACGAGAAAGAAAAAAAAGAAAAGAAACTCAATTTAAAAGAAATGTGGAAGGACCCTAAAGGTAAAGCAAAAATAGAGCTTTGTCTATATGGCATTTTCTTCATAGGAGTCGTCATATTTGTAAGAGTAATGGGAAGCAGTACGCCAGTAGAAACAACTGACAATAACTCAATTTCTAATTCGTTTCTTAATACTATAGAGGATAATTATGAGTATACCATAGAAATAAAAATGGATGATGAAACATATAAATATTATGGGAAAAAATTAGGCTATAACAGCAGCATCACCAGAGAAGATACAGAAGAAAAAGAGTTCTATTATTTAAAAGAAGATAAATACTATGTATTAGATGGAAATGGCAATTATCTTTTAACAAATGAAGATGATGTTTTTCCATACGTTGATTATAGATTTCTAAACATAAATAATATTAAGGAATATATAAAATTAGGAAATAGAAAAGACAATTATTTTGAAATAAAACTTACAGACTTAGTTCTAAATTATAATGGAGAGGGAATTATAACTATAAGTATAGATGAGGAAGAAAAACAGGTAATAATAGATTATACCGATCTTTTTAAGATAGATAATGAAAATATTGAAGAAGTAAATGTAAAAATCAATTTTTATAATATTGATAAAATTACTACTTTAGAGGAATGATGACAAAAAAAATGTAAAATTTTACCAAAATATTGCATTTTTGTTAATAATCTGATATAATGTATTTGTAATATATAAATATATTATGTTGTCTGCAGTAGGAAAGGAGGTATAGTATGAAAAAGAAAGCTCCATGGTGGGGATGCCTTATCAGATGGTGGTAAGATACCTTTTTTACTAGTTCTTAGTTCAATTAGAACTAGTAATTTTTTGTCAAAAAAATGTAAACAAAAGATAATGAGTTGTATTACGTATCTGTTTTTGTTACAATGAAATAAAGAGGTGGATGCAATGGAAAAGAAAGAAAAATTAATGTTAGTAGGAGTAAGTTTACTTATTTTTATAGTATATTTTTCTTGGGATTATTTCGTTGAAGGACTGTTTTCGTTATTTCATTTGACGGGCAATTATTTTATATATGCAAAGTTTATTAGTAAGTTTATATTTTTATTCATTTTATTGTTTGTTTACAGAAGCACTTTTAAAAGAGATATAAAGGATTTAAAAAATAATTTCAAAAGTCGTTTTTTGAAAGGATTAAAAATATTTATAATCGGTTTTTTATGTTATGTTTTTTGTAATTTTATTATCAGTAGTCTAAATTTATTTGAATATGTTCCAAATGACTTTGAAACTATGTATGATGGATTTGAGAAAAATGCAGTACTAATGTTTTTCATGTCCACTTTCTACTATCCTATTGTCGAAGAAATTGTTTTTAAAAAGTCTTTTAAAGATCTTTTAAAAAATAAATGGCTTTTTGTTATTGCTACTGGCTTAATAAATGCCGTTTGCAATATCATTTTATCAGTTAATGATCCGAGAGATTTTATTTATTTGATACCTAACAGTATTTTTAGTATGTGCTTTTCTTATATTTATTATGAGACAAATAATTTAATTGTTCCAATTGTTTACAGAATATTATATAATTTAATACCTAGCATTGTTGCTTTTATAGCCTCGATGACTTTGATTAGCTTATAGAAGGGAAGGTTGTTATATGAAAAAAAGTTATATATATTTCTTTTTCGTGCTCTTTTTTGGGACCTGTAGTAAAGTTTTTGCTTTTTCATATAACAATGCTTATATGAATGTTCAGGCCGTTTTAACAGATGCGCTAGATCCTAATAATTTAAAATATGTTATCATAGTAATGATAGTTATCATATTGTTATTAATTGGATCTATTTTATTTGCTAAGAAATAACTGTCACAATGACATAATAAATGTAAATAAGTATATATTTTAGTATAAATATATCTTTTTTTTTTCATTTATGATAAAATTAATTAGGAGAGTGATATGATGAGAGTTGTTATTTCCGCAGGTGGGACAGGAGGTCATATTTATCCTGCTATTGCAATTATCAATAAAATTAAAGAAGAGGAACCAAATAGTGAATTTTTATATATAGGAACGACAAATAGAATGGAGAAAGATTTAATACCAAATTTGGGGATTAGGTATGAGGGATTAGAAGTATCGGGGCTTAAAAGAAAGATAACATTAGAAAATTTAAAAACGATTAAAAATTTTTTTACGGCGATAAAGAAAGCTAAAATAATTATTAAAGATTTTAATCCAGATGTCGTGATAGGTTGTGGCGGTTATGTGACAGCTCCTGTTATTTATGCTGCAAAAAAGCTCGGCAAAAAAACTTTCATACATGAGCAAAATTCAGTTGTTGGTCTAGCTAACAAATTTTTAATAAAGTATACTGATAAGATAGGAGTTTCATTTGAAAGTACGATGTCAGACTTTCCCAAAGACAAAGTTGTTCTTACTGGAAATCCTTGTAGTGAAAAAGCAATTAAAGTAAAAAAAGCCAAGAAAGAAGATTTTGGTATTGATAAAAGTAAAAAACTGGTTCTCATTGTCATGGGTTCGTTGGGAAGCAGGACAGTAAATGATAAAATATTAGGTTTTACCGAAAAATTTAGATATAAAGATTACAGTGTTATTATCGTAACTGGGACCGCTTATTATGATAAAATAAAAAATAGGAAATTTCCAGACAATGTAAAAGTACTTCCTTTTATTTACGAGATGCCCTCCGTTATGAAAATCACAGATTTGATGGTTACTAGGGCAGGAGCATCGACAATCAGTGAGATCACAGCACTAGAAGTTCCTTCTATTTTCATACCGAGTCCTTATGTTGCCAACAATCATCAATTTAAAAATGCAATAGATTTAGTTAACGAAGGTGCCTCTCTAATGCTTGAAGAAAAAGATCTTAATGATAATTCTTTGATTAAATTAATAGATGAAACGCTTAATGATAAAGAAAAAATTATGAAGATGAAAAAGAATTTAAAAGAAATTGGAATTAAAGACAGCAGTACGAGAATATACAATGTATTGAAGGATCTGATAATGAGTGAACGAAAATTTTATTAAAGATTATGAGTATTATAAAAATGTCTCATTAAAAAAATACAATACATATAGGTTAGACATAAAATGCGACTATTTGATTTATCCAAACTCGATAACAAAGCTTGTCAATTTACTTATATATTTAAAAAATAATAAAATCAAATATTTCATTCTAGGCGGAGGCTCTAATGTAATTCTAGCTAAACCATGTTTTGAGGTGGTAATAAAACTAGATAGACTTAATAAAATAAATATAAAAGACAATATCGTAACAGCCCAAGCTGGCGCCAGTCTAATTAGTTTATCTAATATTTGTATGAAAAACAACTTATCTGGGCTTGCTTTTGCGGGTGGAATACCAGGACAAGTAGGAGCATCTACCGCTGTGAACGCTGGAGCTTATAAGGAAGATATGGCATCCATTATCAAGGAAATAAAAGTAATAACTCCAGACTTAGAAATTAAAACTATGGATAAAGATGAATTAGATTTTTCGTATAGAACTTCTTTTTTAAAATATAATAAGGATTACATATGTATCGAGACAACTTTCAAACTAGAATATTTAGAGAAGGAAAAGATAAAAGAAATAATGGACGACCGAAAGAAAAGAAGAGTTATGTCTCAACCATTGACTATGCCTTCAGCTGGATCTGTCTTCAGAAATCCAGAAGGAATGTTTGCAGGTAAGCTAATCGAAGACATTGGGCTTAAAGGATATACTATCGGCGGAGCACAAATAAGTGAAAAACATGCAAATTTTATAGTTAATATTGGTAATGCAACTTATGATGATATTATTTCTTTAATAAATTTTGTAAAGGAAGAAGTAAAACAAGTATATGATGTTGATTTAGTTTTAGAACAAGAAATAATAAGGTGATTATTATGTCGGAAGTTAAAAAAGTAAAGGTTAAAGTAAAAAAGAGAAAAATAAATGTTAAAAAAATAATCATATTGGTCTTGTTTATTTGTTTATTTTATCTTTTATTTTGTCTTGCTAAAAAGATACCTCTAAAAAATATATATATTATTGGTAATAGTATTTTATCGGATAAGGAAATAATAGAACTAGCAAATATTTCAGATTATCCACCATATATAGAGATTAGCAAGAGAGAAATTACCAGTAAGCTTAAGAAAAACGCATATATAAAAGAAATTAAAATAGAAAAAAAGTTTTTTAATAAAATTTATATTTATATTACAGAAAATAAAGTTTTATGCATGCATGATGATAAGATCATTTTAGAAAGTGGAGATGAAGTATATAACAATTACAACATAACGCAAGTTCCAATTTTACTTTCTGATATAAGTTCTGTATATGAAAACTTTGTCAACAAGATGTCACTAGTAGATAATAGTATTTTAACAAAAATATCAGAAATTACATACGTTCCTAATGAAGTGGATCAGGAGAGGTTTACTTTTAAGATGAATGATGGCAATTTGGTTTATATTACTTTATCCAAAATAACGAAAATTAACAGATACAATAGTATCTATTCGGAAATGGAAGGCCAAAATGGTATCATTTACTTGGATTCCGGTGATTACATAGAACTTAAGTAAAGGTGTTTACTTTTCTAAAAAAAAGTGTTAGAATATTGTTATAATGAAAGGAGATTGAAAATGGAAATAGGAACAATCATTATTATAGTAGTGGTAGCATTATTACTAATTGTAGTATTTTATGCAATAGGAGTGTATAATAAGCTTATCAATGCTAGAAATAAGGTAAACGATCAATTCGCTCAAATCGATGTACAACTTAAGAGAAGGAGTGATATGATTCCTAATTTAGTTGAAACAGTTAAAGGATATGCTAAACATGAAGAAAACACTTTTAAAGAAGTAGTGGAAGCTAGAAACAGAATGAATAGCGCAAATGGTATTAACGAAGAGCTTGAAGCATCTAATCAGATTACTACTGCTTTGAATAAACTGTTTGCATTAGCGGAGTCTTATCCTGAACTTAAAGCCAATACTAATTTCATGTCTTTACAAAATGACTTGAAAGACACGGAAGACAAGCTTAGTTTTGCAAGACAATTTTATAATGATACAGTATTAAATTATAATAATTTGAGAGAACAGTTTCCTTCTAATATAATAGCAGGAATGTTCAAATTCAAAGAAATAGACTTCTTTAAAGCTGAAGACAAAGACAAAGAAGTGCCAAAAGTTAAATTCTAGGACTTTGTTTAAGTCCTTTTTTTAGTAAGGAGAGAACATGAGAAAAATAATTTTATTTGTTAGTTTATTTTTCCTTCCCTTTTTGGTGAAGGCAAATTCAATAAACAGTATTAAAATGGACATCTATATTGACAGTAGCGGTACCGCCCATATTAAAGAAGTATGGGAAGCTAATTTAAATGAAGGTAGTGAAGGGTATAAGCCATATTATAATTTAGGAAGAAGTGTAATATCTAATTTTAAAGTAACTATGGACGGAAGAGAGTTTGATTACAATAATAATTGGAATATATCAGATAGCTTTGATGAAAAGAGTTATCAAAATGGTATAAATTATATATCTGATGGAGTAGAACTTTGCTTTGGTATAAGTGATTATGGAAGACATACGTATACTTTGTCTTATGATATTAGTAATTTTGTCGTTAATACCAGTGATAATTTTCAAATTGTTTATTGGACATTATTTCCATATGATTATAATCCATCGCCTAGTAGAGTATATATAAAAATATATAGTGACTTCAAGTATAGTGACAATCTAGACGTATGGGGTTATGGTAAGTATGGTATGCCAACATATGTCTATGATGGATATATCGAAATAGATTCTGAAGGTAAAGTGTATAATGATGAGTATATTACTGTTTTAGTTAAGTTTCCAAATGGCACATTTAATACCCATGTGACTTTAGATAATACTTTCGATGAATATTACAATATGGCAGAAGAAGGCGCTGTAAACTATTCAGATAATAATAAAGTATCCGTATTAGAAATAATTTTGGGGATATTACCATATTTAATAACGATGATGTCATTCATACTAGTAATTGTAAGTGCTGCTGGTAGAACAAAGTATGGAAGTTATAAACTTGATTTTGGGAAAACAAAGAATAAAGTAAAAGATGTAACTTATTACAGAGATTTACCGTATAGAAAAGAAAATCTATCTAGGGTTTATTGGATAGCCTGTCAGTACAACTTAATTTCAAAGCAAACAGACTATTTAGGCGCTATCCTTCTTAAGTGGTTCAAGCTAGGGAATATCAAAATAGAAAAGAAAATAGAAAACAAAAAAAATAGTAATAAAGAAGAAACAACCATTGTTTTCAATAATTGTATGAATTTACCGGAAATAGAAATAGATTTATATCGGATGATGTATGAATCTAGCATCGATGGTAATTTAGAAAAGAAAGAGTTTGAAAAATGGTGCAAGAAAAATTATTCAAAAATACTTAAGTGGTTTAATGAAGCCATCGATAGTGAAACTGAAAAATTAATTAGTGAAGGCATGCTTACCAGAGAAGGAAACAAGAAAAAGTGCATTGTCAACCCTGTTATGATGGAAGAAGCAAAAAAGATTGCGGGAATAAAGAAATTTCTATTAGAATTTTCTAACATTAAAGACAGATCTTCCATTGAAGTTAGTCTTTGGGAAGAATATCTAATGTACGCTCAAATATTTGGCATTGCTAAAAAAGTAATGAAAGAATTTAAAGACTTGTATCCAGATGTTATTACGGAAGAAGTGTATAGTAATATAGATTTTATCTATTTTGTATCATATAGAGGAATGAATACCGCTACTGCTGCTAGAAATAGAGCAAATAGTTATTCTTCTGGTGGTGGAGGATTCGCTTCTGGCGGCGGAGGAGGAGGTTCCTTCGGCGGTGGAGGTGGTGGCGGTGGCTTCCGCTGATGTATATGTTTTGGATGAAAAAGAGTATCCAATTGAAATAATTAGAAAGAATAATAAAAATACCTACATTAGAGTAAAAGATAGAAAAATTATCATTACAACCAATTACTTTACTGGTAAAAGTGATTTAAATAAATTAATAAATAACAATAAAGATTTTATTGATAAGATGTTATATAAAAATATAAATAAAGAAAAAGAAGATAGCGAATTTAAATTATTTGGTAAAAAATATGATATAATCTATGGTTTTTTTGAAAGTGAAATAGAAGAAGACAAAATATATGGTAAAGATGAAAAAACTTTAAATAAATATTTGCTAGAATACATACATAACATCTATCAAGAAAGATTAGATTACTGGTATAATAAATTTGAAGAAAGTATACCAATTCCTAATCTAAAGATTAGAAAGATGTCGAGTAGATGGGGGGTATGTAACCTTAAAAATAAAAACGTTACATTAAATTTAGAACTATCTAAATACAATATAGATGCTCTAGACTATGTTATCGTTCATGAGCTATCGCATTTCATTTATCCAAATCATTCAAAAACTTTTTGGCTTCTCGTAGCAAAGTATTATCCTAGGTATAAAGAAGTAAGAAAGGCTCTAAAAAATTAGAAACCATTTAATGTAACCGCCTAGCGGTTGCATTTTTAATTAAAATAATTACAAAAAATATAGTTCAAATCTTGTTTTATTTTTTAATTTAGTTTATACTTAATTATAGAAAGAGTGTTGAATAAAAATGAAGAAATTGAGTAAAAAAAATATAATTCTAGCTAGTGTAGTACTATTACTATTATTAATAATAGGAGGAAGCTTAGCATACTTCGGGTGGGCAAGCGCAGAAGAAGAAATAAATTCTTCGATTGATGTTACAATTGTCGGTGGGACTGGTGTATGTAGTAAGCTTACTGATAACAACAAGTTACTTGTTCCTACCAGCAGTAGAGAAAAGGGAAGAATAATAACTATAAAAGCGGTTCAACAAGTATCATCATATGCCACAATTACTTGGAATATGGTAGTCAACAGACTGAATACTACTGCGACTACTACGACAGGTTTAAGACACGAAAGCTTCAAATATGAACTTATTAACACAACCACTAACACGTCATATGGAAGTGGCAACTTTTCTGACATAAATAATGGTGAAACAATAGTTTTTACTTCCAATGAAATATTAGAACTGAATAGAGAGTACACATTTACATTATATTTATGGATCGACGGAGAAATGGGAGTAAACCCAAATGATATGCAAAACCAAACATATGATATTGATATGAACTGTACTATTACAGGAGTAGAAACATAAATATAATATTATCCATTTTTACTGCTTATAGAACTTAAGCATATATGTAGGAAAGAGGAATTAAGATGAAAATCGAACGTGTTGTAGTAGGAACATTAAAAGAGAACTGCTATATCCTCAGTATCAATAATGAGGTAGTTATTATTGATCCCGGTTCAGAAATTGATAAAATTTGTGCGGTTTTAGGCGATAGGAAAGTACTTGCCATACTAATTACACACAATCATTTTGATCACGTTGGATGCTTACCATATTTTAAAAACGCCCCGGTTTATAGCATCGAAAATTTAAAGGAAAAAGAATACCTTATCGGCAAATTTAAGTTTAATGTAATATATACCAAGGGACATTCTGATGACTCTATTTCCTTTTACTTTGCAGATGAGAATATTCTTTTTTCTGGCGACTTTCTCTTCTTTGAGAACGTAGGAAGAACAGATTTGCCTACCGGTAATGACTTAATGATGAAAGAAAGCATAAAAAAAATAATTAAATATCCCAAAAATATGATCATATATCCCGGGCACGGTATTATGACTAATTTGGAACATGAAATAGAAAATAATATATATTTCAAATAATAAGATATTATATTTGACAAAATTATTAAAATATACTAAAATTATATAGAATTTACAAAATTAAAATAATTCAACTTAAGATTAAACTACAAATATGTAGTTTTTTCTTGTTAATTTGGGAGGTAAATATGAAGATAAAAAGAGAAGAATTCGAAAGAGAAAGAAATTATCTCAACAAGACTGTCAGTCTAATTAGAAAAAAAATATCTAATTTGGGACAAGAACTTTACAACGATGATTCTAAAATATTAGAATTTAAAAAATTTATTTGGGATACACATGCCGAAATGGATCCTAATGAAATGAGAAATATGATGGCTGAATCAGATCTTCAAGTATCAATTATGCAAAGCAAAGGAAACTATCTTCAAAGACTATTTAAGATTCAAAACAAACCATATTTTGGCTCAATTAAATTTAAAGAAGATGGTGAAGAAAATGATATATATATTGGTATTACACATGTCGAAGATAAGTTAGAATATTACGTTCATGATTGGCGAAGCCCCATATGTAGTATGTTTTATGATTTTGAGACCGGTCCAGCATATTATAAATCGCCTTCGGGCATTATAAATGGTGAAATTACTAGGAAAAGACAATATATAATTGAAGATGCAGAACTTAAGAATATCTTCGATAATGATCTAAATATTTCCGATAGTCTACTTCAGGAAGTCCTAGCAGAAGAGTCATCTGATAAGATGAAAAATATTGTAAATACTATCCAAGAGGAACAAAATAAAGTAATTAGAAATACGACAGATAAAAATCTTATTGTCGAAGGAATCGCGGGCTCTGGAAAAACTTCGGTAGCACTTCACAGAATAGCTTTTCTATTATATAGAATACCAAATTTAACTTCAAATAATGTAGTAATATTTACACCTAACAAGGTCTTTTCAGACTATATCTCTAATGTTTTACCAGAACTAGGAGAAGATAATACATTCAGCATGACATTTTACGATTTGTTATGCCAAAATATCAGTGAATATAAAAATATTGAAAATTTTACGGATTTTCTTTCAAGATATTATAAAGGTAGAGAAGCTAACTTTAACATTATTAAGTATAAACAATCTGATGAAATTATAAAAGACTTAGATTTATATATTGAAGACATCGTAAATAACATCATGTTTACAAAAGAGCTATCATTTGATAATTTTATTGAAGTTAGTGTTGATGATTTAAATAATATGCTACATAACAAATATAATAGATTTCCACTATTTGAAAGAGTTCATGAAATAGCAAAAAGAATAGCTTATAATAATTATGATGGCAGTACGAAGAAAGCTTCTAGTATAGAAAGAGAATTAAAAGATAACCTAAACATAAAATTAGACTTAAAAGACATATTTAATAACTTCTTTAAAAGTAAATATAGTAAGATTTCATATGTTACCGATAATCAATACTTATGTTATGAAGATGCTTGCCTTTTTCTATATTTGAAAAGTTTATTAGTGGGATTTAACACAAACCATATAATTAAACAAGTAGTGATAGATGAAGCTCAAGACTATAATAAACTTCAATATCAAATTATAAAAAGAACATTTAAAACTGCAAATTACACAATTTTAGGAGACACGAACCAAACAATAAATCCATATTATAAATTCAAATCTTTAGAGGAATTAAGAGACGTTTTTGATTCTTCAAAATATATTAAGCTTACCAAAACATATCGCTCAACAGATAAAATTATAAATTACACCAATAAAATTTTGGGACTTAATCATGTCACAGCAATAAGAAATCAAAAATCCAGTGATATAATATTTAGAAACGATGTAAAGAAAGAAGATTTCATTAAAGATATTACCTATTTACAATCAATTTCCAAGTCGATAGCAATTATTACTAAAAATGATGATGAAGCAGAGTTCATCTATGACAATTTAAAAGATTGTTTTGATATTATTTTAATAGATGGACTAAATCGAATCAAGAGAGATTTAGTTGTAGTTCCATCATATATTGCCAAAGGGCTAGAATTTGATTCAGTTATAATTTACACGAAAAAAGATAATCAGTATGCTGAAAAAGACAAATATTTATACTATGTAGCATGCACGAGGGCGCAACATAATTTAATCATCTATAATAGAGAAAGCTAGATTTTCTTTTCCTTTAAGGCCTTATTTTATAAGCATTTACAATTTTATGTTTGACAAAGAAATATAATTGTGCTAGGATATTAAATGTCCGCTAAAAAATGAGGTGTAGAAAGTGAAAAAGCATAAAGCTGAAATCGTAGCGCTGACATTACTATTAGGGGTGTTATGTTATGCATTCTATGATTCCAATATTGAGAGTCGCGAACAAAAAATAGTTTTAACCAATGAGTTATTTTCGATGAAGGAAATAAAAAACAAGGAAGAGATAACTATGGAAATGCTCGAGATTCCTACTGAAGATTTACTTAAAGCACAAGAAGAAAATGGGGAAGAAGAAAATAATAATAGAGAAGAAGCCGCTTCTAATAGCACAGAGCTTATTTTAGCAAATTACAATGCTTCTTTAGTCAAGACTGTCGATAACGAAGTTCCATATAACGAAATAATTTCTAACCAAGTAGTAAATTATGCGTTAAAGTTCGTAGGTAACCCATATGTTTATGGTGGGTACTCATTAACAAACGGTACCGATTGCTCTGGGTTTACTAAACTGATTTTTGATAATTACGGCATTACACTTCCAAGATCCGCGCCTGAGCAAGCATATTCAGGCTTCAGAGTTGAGTTAGATAATCTAATGCCGGGAGATTTAGTTTTTTCAGGATACGGTGGCCAAATAGGCCATGTAGCTATATATATTGGTAACGAGAAGTTAGTTCATGCGCTAAATTCATCTGTCGGAATAGTAGTCACTAGTCTTTATATTATGCCGATAATAGATGCTAGAAGAGTAGCTTAATTTGACAATAAGTTTCATATATGCTATAATATGACCTGTCTTTTCAAAAAGGCGGAAAGAAGTGAAAAAATGAAACCGAGTCTCTCGAAGACAATAATGGCTTCTTTATTAACTTTAGGACTTATAACAAATATACTTTATTATAGTAAAGTAGAAGAAAAAGAAAAATTAGTATATATGGATCGACTATACGATCCTGCAATATATCAAGGGGAATTAGTTAGTGATGAATTGGTTGATACAGTAGATGAAGTAGAAAAGATAGAAGAACAAGAAGAGGAGACAGTTCAACAACCTGAAAGGATAATTGTCTATGATAACATGACAATGGAGGAACTTACCGAAAAGTTAAACAGTATTCTTTCGTCAGATTTAGCTGGAACGGGAGATATTTATGCCAAATACTCTATAGAACTAGGAGTTGATCCTTATCTAGCAGTCGCTATATCGATGCACGAGACAGGGTGTATGTGGGGATGTTCTTATTTAGCAAGACAGTGTAACAATATAGGCGGTCAAAAAGGAACTGGTTGTGGCGAATACCAAGCATATTCTTCTCTAGAAGAAGGAATACACGGTTTTATACTTAACATTAAAAATAAGTATGTAGACTATGGTCTTCTTACCGCAGAGGAGATGAATCCTAAATATGCAGAGGATCCTATGTGGGCTTCTAAAGTTAATAAATATATTGAAAAAATAAAAAATAGTTAGGAAATGCTTGTTATGCATTTCCTTTTTTAGTCAATTTTTAATAATAAATAGGTAAAATATAGTGTGTACGTGCTTGGTTTACCAGCGGTTAATTACCTTGATATATAGATTATGTTGTGATATATTAGTATTGCTTTTTAAAATGACAAGGAGGACAATATTATATGAATACTTTTGATAATTTAAGTTTAATTGCCGCTATTGGTTGTAAAAACGAATTAGGAATGGATGGTCATTTGATATGGAAAATACCAGATGATTTAAAATTTTATAGAGAAATGACTCTTGGGAAATTTATCATTATGGGTAGAAAAACATTTGAAACAATGCCATATGGTGCATTAGATGGAAGAAAACCTATCATTTTAAGTAGTAAAAACTTAGATGATTATTTTGACGTTTCATGTTTTAATAATGTAGAACAACTATTAAACTTTGTTTCAATGACGCCGGAAGAATTTATGGTAGTAGGAGGTGCCAAAGTTTATGAAGAGCTATTGCCATATGTTAAAACTATGTATTTGACAAAAATTATGAAAAATCATCGTGCAGATGCTTATTTTCCCTTATTTAATGAAAGTGAATGGAATAGAGAACTTATGTTAAAAGCTTTGGGTAAAAAGCCTCCGTGCGTCAGATATTGTTATACTAGAAAACTAAAAAAATAAGAGATGCACTAATCATCTCTTTTTATGTCCATAATTAAGTTGTAACTATCAAGCTTTAAAAATTTATTTTTTACATATTGTAAATTATTCTTATTGATAGTCCATAAAAATATTTCTTTAGTTATCTTGCTTAGTTTTTTGCTTGAAACTGATATATAATTCAAGGCACAAAATTTGAAACTATTTCTACGATAGTAGAAAGATATTAGGCCAACTTTATGTTTCGTTTTCCTTTTTAAATATTTAATTATGTTTTTGTTGAAAGAGGCTAGATAGATGTTTTTATTAGTTAGAGATAATTCTTTTATTATTAAATCTGCAAATTTTTTGTAATTGTGATTTACCTTGATGTCGATAAATAATATTTTGTCAGTATTAATAGATAATACCTTATCTAAAGTGGTTATATATTTTTCCTTTATAATATCGATGTAATTCATGTTCTCTATATAATTAAAACCAATATTGGAGCCATGATTTAAAACAATCTTCTTATCTTTGGTCATTCTAATATCTAATTCTACGCCATCTATATTTTTGTCTTTTAGAGCGCGTTTGATAGCCAAGTATGAGTTTTCTCGGATATTATCTGAGGTGATACCTCTGTGAGCAATTACTTTCATAGAACAATAATATGCTGTTAAATTTCAAAATTGAAAAAAATAGTTGAAATTTCATAAAATATATGGTAGAATTATATTCGCTATGAGATAATCCGCCTATATTTATATAGTGATTATTTAAAGAGAAAGGACGTGTATATTCGATGGATCTTATTGATAAAATTACAGAAAGTCAATTAAAAAAAGATTTACCAGAATTTAGAGTAGGAGACTCTGTAGTTGTTGGATGTATTATTACAGAGACAAAGGGTGGTAAATCAAAAGAAAGAATCCAAGATTTCAAGGGTACTGTTATCGCAAGAAAGGGAAAAGGAGTATCTGAAACTTTTACTGTAAGGGGAGAATATTCTGGCATCGGCGTTGAAAAAACTTTTCATGTACATTCTAATAAAGTTGCTTACATTAAGATTACTAAACCTGGTAAAGTAAGAAGAGCTAAATTATATTTCTTAAGAAACAGAACAAGCAAGTATAATATTAAAGAAAGAAGATAATAGAATTAGCTATTATCTTTTATTAATTTAAGTATGTTGGAGGAAAATATGAAGAAAGTTATTAGAGAATTAATCCCATATGTAATTATAATTGTTGCCGTAATCTTAATTCGATCATTTATTATAACACCTGTTATTGTAAGTGGCGATTCCATGAGACCAAATTTACATGATGGGGAGGCTATCTTAGTAAGAAAAATTGGGTATAATTCTGATAAAATAAAAAGATTTGATATAGTAATAATTGATGATGGTGAAGATGAAATTATTAAAAGAATAATTGGTCTACCTGGTGAACACATAAGTTATAAAAATAACGAGCTATATGTAAATGGGGAAAGAGTAGAGGAAAATTTTTCTTTTAGAGATACAGAGGACTTTAATTTAGAAGAAATCTGTAGTTGTACTACCATTGCCGAAGGAAGTTATTTAGTTCTTGGAGACAATAGACCAATATCTAAAGATAGCAGAAGCATTGGTCTTATCAAAGAAGAAAACATTAAAGGTAAGGCAATATATCGTATATGGCCTTTGTCAGAATTTGGAAGTATATATGATTAGTTAAAATAGAGATAAATATAAAGATAAAACTGTACATGACAGTGAGAGTCTTTACCACAAATAGTTAAATTAAACATAATATGAACTAAGAAGAGTCAATCTTTTTTCTAGTTTTATAATAACCAAATAAAAAAAACATAATAATTTGATCGCATCATGTGTTACAAATTTTCAACAAACTTCACTTTTATATAGACTTTAATGTAATATTATGGTAAAATACCTACGAAAGGCGCTGTCACTATGGAAAAAGTTTTACGAAATGAAAAAAAATATATGCTCAACCATATGGAGTTTAGGAAGTATGCTAATTACTTCGAAAAAGTTCTAAGTGTTGACTCACACAATACTTCAGATGGTTACATTGTTAGAAGCTTGTATTTTGATACTATAGATAACAAAGATTTTTGTTTAAAAGAAATGGGTGTCGAAAATAGAAGAAAGATTCGCTTGAGAATATATGATCCCAATGCAGAATTTGCTATGTTAGAAATGAAACAGAAACAAGGTAACAATCAACTAAAACGTTCACTTAAGGTTAATAGAAAAGATGCCATAAGCCTAATTAATGGTAATTATGAATGTCTGCTAAAGTATAAAGAACAATTTGCTTTAGAATGTTATTCATATATGACAAGTGAAGCCTATTTTCCAGTCTGTGTTGTTCAGTATAATAGAAAGGCGTTTATTTGTAAGGAAAACAAAATAAGAATAACTTTTGATAGTAATATAGTTGCGACCGAGACAAACTTTAATATATTTGATAATAACTTACCTATGTATCCAGTACTCTCTAAATTTAATGTTATTTTAGAAGTGAAATATAATGGCTTTCTACTGGGATATGTAAAAGACATAGTAGGGCAAGTGGACAAGATACAGATTTCTGCAAGTAAATACTGCTTGGCTAGACTGGTTAGTATGGGGTACAATTATATTTAGTTTTAAATTATTTGAAATAAAGAAAGGAGTATCTAATATATAAAACACATATTATTAGATTATAGTGAATAAAAATGAAAGAATATTTATATGGAATATTGTCAAAGACAACATCATTAACATTAGAACAGATAACTGTTCATATTTTAGCGTCTTTAGTTATAGGAATCTTAATTTATATATCATATTATTTAAGTCATACTGGTACGATTTATAGTAAAAAGTTCAATATTTCTTTAATAATGCTTACAGTGTTAACTTGTATGGTCATGACCGTAATTGGTAATAACATTGCTCTATCATTAGGTATGGTTGGTGCTCTATCAATTGTAAGATTTAGGACCGCTATTAAGGATAGTAGAGACACAGCTTATATATTTTGGACGATAATAGTTGGTATTTGTTGTGGCGTTGGTGATTATGTAGTAGCGGGAATAGGTAGCGCTGTCGTATTTGTAATCATGCTCATTTTTGGCAGAATAAAAAATGATAATAGAGTTCTCTTAATTATAAGAGGATCTAAATCTAACGAAAGAGAAATTGAAGGAATCGTCTTTGAACATTTTAAGAAAAAAGCAATTATGAAGGTAAAAAATACCACACAGACCAACGTGGAACTAATCTACGAAGTAACAAAAAAGATGTTTGATGGCGAGAGGAAGCTTAGTGAAAATATAACTGAAAAATTATATAACTTACAAGGCATTGACTATGTTAATATGGTTGTTCAGAATGATGAAATAAGTGGTTGATTATGAAATATAAATTAATATCGATAGTTATTATTATAGCTCTTGTTTTTTTGGGGCTTTTTTTGGATAGTTATTATGATAAAGAATTATCTTATGTGTATCATCAACATATAGAAGATAGTAGTGATGAATTTTTATGTGATGGTATTTCAAATTGTTCCCATCTTCCTATAGTAAATATTAACACTAACAATCAGGCAATACCGGGTGAGGACAAAGACAAAAGTAAGTATATTATTTCGGATATTAATATTTATGACAATGGTAATGACGTTAATACTTTGGGAGTCGATGGCTACAGCATCAAAGCAAGACTCCGCTACAGAGGACGTTCATCTCTATATTTTGACAAAAAAGGCTATTTAATAAGATTTGTAGATGATGATAATAAAAAAATTTCCGAAGAATTTTTAGGTATGCCCGCTGATAATCAATGGGTACTTCATGGGCCATTTATTGATAAAACATTAATTAGAAACTATATGTGGTATAATATTTCTCAAGAAATAATGGGGGCTGCTCCCAAAACAAGACTTCTAGAATTATATGTTGACAATGAGTATATGGGAGTATATTTAGCGGCCGAATCGGTAACCCAAAGCTCGTCGAGTAGAGTTAAAATATCTTCAATAAATAAAGACAGTATAGCTACTAGCTATTTGATTCAATTAGATGCTGAATTAGGTAATGAAATAACATCATTAAATTCCTTTTCCAATTATACATTCAAATTACGATACAATATCGAATCTGAACTCGGGTATGTAATCAAATATCCCGAAGATGAGGATATTTCCGAAGATGTCAAAAAATATATTTATGATGATTTCAATGAATTCGAAAAGATGTTATATTCTTTTGACTATAAAGAGTATAAAGACTATATAGATGTCGATAGTTTTGTCGATTACTTTATTATTAATGAATTTACCCAAAACTATGATGCTGGATACTTGTCGACATATATATATAAAGATGTTTTTGGCAAATACAAGATGTATGTTTGGGATTTTAATTCCGCTAATAATAATTATGAGACAGATTTTTTAGAACAACAGTTTTTCGAATTCCAAAACAATGTATGGTTTGAACCATTAATTAGAGATGAAGAATTTGTTGAAGCAGTCATTAGTAGGTATGAAGAATTAAGAAATAGCTACTTAAGTGAAGAATATTTATATAATTATATAGATGGTACCGTTAGCTATCTAGGTGATGCCATAGATAGAAATTTTGAAGTGTGGGGTTACACTTTTGAACCTGATTATGACGCATTTGTTACATCATATATGCCTATTGATTATGAGGATGCTATTGCTCAATTAAAAGATGCTATTCATAAAAGAGGAGAATGGATGGACAAAAACATTTATACTTTGAGGCAGTATTGTCATCCATCTAAGACAAAAAAATATAACAAGTAGGTGTTAAAATGAAAAAATATTTAATTGTAGTTACTATTCTAATCATTATTATCATACTTAGTTTTTTTTCATATTACGTTTGGGGGTTTTATCTAAATTTAAGTGGTGACGTTTCCTCTTTTACCTCAACTGATAATGATAATATTTACGTAAATAATGAAAAATTTATCATAAAAGGCGTGAATATGGGCGCAGGTATTCCTGGATACTTTGCTACTGACTATGCCATTGACAAAGAAACTTATTTAAGGTGGTTTAAATATATTCAAGAGATGGGGGCAAATACTGTTAGAGTTTATACCATCTTGTCTCCTGATTTTTATGAAGCCTTTTATGAATACAACAAAGATAATAGTAGTCCTTTATATTTACTCCAAGGAGTTTGGATAGATGATTATGTACTAAATTCAAAGGTCGATGCTTACGATCCATCTTTCATAGATAATTTCATAAAAGATTCCAAAACTGTAGTTGATATTATCCATGGCAGAAAATTTGTCCTTAATAATAATTATTATTCAAGTGGATTCTATACAAAAGATATATCTAAGTGGGTAATTGGATATATCCTCGGTGTAGAATGGGAAGACACGACAGTAGCTTATACTAATAATAAATATACTGATAAAACTTATCGAGGAACATATGTTAGTTCCACTGCCGAAGCATCTGCCTTTGAGGTAATGCTTGCAATGGTAGGAGATAGCATCATTACTTACGAAACTAACAAATATAAAACGCAACGGTTACTTGCTTTTTCTAACTGGCCAACCACCGATCCTTTTGAATATAACTATGATATTTCTAAGCATTTCAGAAAATGTGCTACCGTAGATGTAGAACATCTATCTTTTAGTGATGAATTTATTGGTGGAACTTTTGCTTCTTATCATGTATACCCTTATTATCCAGATTACCTAAATTATGAAGAAGATAAGAGCGCCTATGTCGACGATACGGGAAGAATTAATACATATTATGCTTATTTGAAGAAGCTTACTGCTCATCACTCTATTCCAGTTGTAATATCAGAGTTTGGCGTTTCTACCGGTAGAGGCATGGCACAAGAAGATAAAAATACAGGTTATAATCAAGGAAATATGACAGAAGAAGAACAAGGAAAAGCCCTAGTTGATATGTATCACTCCATATTGTCAGCGGGTTGTGCCGGAGGAGCGGTTTTTACTTGGCAAGATGAATGGTTTAAAAGAACTTGGAATACTATGCAAAACGTTGACTTAAATTTTACACCTTACTGGAGCGATGTTCAAACAAATGAGCAATTCTTTGGATTGTTAGCATTTGATCCTGGAAACGATAGTAGTATTGTCTATGTCGATGGCGATGTAAGCGAATGGACAGATAGTGACATAATAACTAACAGCGGAAATTCAAGAATATCGATGAAATATGATGAGAAATATATATATTTTCTTGTAAATATTACTGATTATGATGGCACTAGCAAGATATATATACCGATAGATACAACCCAAAATTCAGGCTCTAAAATTACCAATATAAGTAGTAATACTTATGATAGAGATATTGATTTTTTAATTGAGATAGATGGAAAAGATAATAGCAGAATCTATGTGCAAGAATATTATGATGCTCTTTTAGCAATGTTTTCAGATAATATAAATACTAGCAACATATATTTAAACCCTCCTAAAGCAAATACCACTAACTTCAATCAAATAAAGTTAATTCTACAGACAACTACTATAGAAAATGAGGCAGACTCTGTATTATATGAGGTCTATGAAACAGGTAAGCTTAGACATGGTAATGCAAACCCTAGTAGCGATGATTATGATTCACTTGCCGATTTTATAATAAGTGGTGACTATATCGAATTAAGAGTTCCTTGGCAAATACTTAACTTTTCTAATCCGAGCAAGATGATGATTCATGATGACTATTATAAAAAATATGGAGTAGAGAATATGCAAATCGATAGAATGTATATCGGTGTAGGATTAAGCGCTGAGCAGTTGATTAAACTGAATGAAGTTGCTTTAAAAGGTTGGGGGACAAACGTAACTTATCACGAAAGATTAAAAAAGTCTTATTACATATTGAAAAATTATTGGACTAGTGGTGATATAAAATGAACGTTGTCTATTTAATTATTTTTTACGCTGTTATTTGTTCTTGTATGATTGTATTTAATATATTTGCTACCATATATGGAAAAGGAAGCAGTAAAATTAACAGCATAAAAACTAAAATCTATAGCAAAAAAATTAAAGAGCAATTAAAAAAGATTGAGAAAGGATCAAATATCGATTCAGAACATTTAAAATATTTAAAAAGAAAACTAAAACATGGAAACGAACTTGTGATATTTGATTCTGTTATAAGTAGATATAAAAAACACGAAAATAAGTGTATTGATGCATATCTAAAAGACTGCAAAGAAATTTTTATAAGTCTAATGTATCATTATGATAAAAAGAGTAATACTGAAAAGGCTTACTATTTAAGTGTAATAAGGGACTATAATCTCCTATATGATAATAAAAATAAAGAAATAGAGCGCATTTTATTCGAATCTCTTCAAGACGAGAGCTTTTATTGCCGTGATAATGCTTACTTAGCTATCTGTAAGCTAGGTAGTCCTAATAAATTATGTGAAGCCTTAATAAATATTAGTAATTCTAATAAATTTTTTCATAACAACTTAATATCTAATGGGTTAAATATTTATAACGGTAATACTGAAGTTTTAATTAAAATGTTGATGAGCCGTTTTGATAAATTTAGAGATGATATAAAATGTTCAGTTATAGAGTATTTGTCTTATTATGATTCCAGATATAGCAAATTTGTTTATTCACTTCTTCTTTCGCAGGATACAGATAAAAATCTTAAAACTAGTTGCCTAAGATACTTCGAATATACCTATTATAAAGATGCCGAAAAGCTCATAATCAAATATGTGAATGAATACTTTGATACTGATTTAGAGCTTTGCCTGTCCGCTGTCAAGGCGCTTAGAAATTATACCAGTAAAGAAAGCATTTCCACGATAACAAAGGCTATTTATTCTAAGAATTTCAAGTTGCGAAATATCGCATGCGAAAGCCTAGCGGTTATAATGCTCGGAATGGATGCTAGAGATTTGGAAGACTTCTCTTTAGAAGAAGAAGTTAGTGATGTGTATAACTACCATATTAGAAAAAACATGAAAAAAGTGGTGAAGTAATATGAATATAGAATTTGTTAAATTAATGTTACATTTTGTTGAGTTGTTTTTCACACTATATTTAATAGGGTATTCAACATTCTTATTCCTATCAGTTTGTATGGGAACTTCTATTTTATATCGCGATATGAAAATAAAAAAATTAAAGGATAAAGTAAATAAAAATATCAATATACCTATATCAATTCTAGTACCTGCGCATAACGAAGAAATAACTGTCTGCGATACCATTAAATCTTTATTAGAATTAGATTACAATAATTATGAGATAATAATTATAGATGACGGTTCAACAGACAATACCGCTAAAAACGTAATTGACTGTTTTGGAATGAGCCTGGTTTCAAAAGAAATCGATAATGTGTTAAAAACATCAGAAATTAAAAAGGTATATGAAACTTATGATTATAAAGTAAATATCACATTAGTAATAAAAGAAAACGGTGGTAAAGCGGATGCTTTAAATGTAGGAATAAATTTTAGTAGCAATCCATATTTTATCTGTATGGATGCAGATAGTTTCCTACAAAAAGATTCACTTATAAACATAGTAAGACCCATTCTTGAAGATGATTTGACCGTAGCAGTAGGGGGTATGGTAAGAGTTAGTAATGACTTAACATTTGCAGATGGATATCCAACATCATGCAATTTACCAAAAAACTTTTTAGTAGCCATGCAAGTTTTAGAATACGATCGTACTTTTCTCGGCTCTAGAATTATGTTTGATAAATTTAACGGGAACTTAATCATTTCTGGTGCTTTTGGTCTATTTCAAAAAGAAATGGTAATAGCAGCAGGAGGATATGACACAGACACAATGGGTGAGGATATGGAATTAGTCGTTAAACTTCATGTATTTTGTCGTACTAACTTAATACCCTATAGGATAAAATATGCGTCTGATGCTATTTGTTGGTCTCAAGCACCATCGAATTTAAAAGATTTGACCAATCAAAGAAGAAGATGGTATCTAGGGTTATTTCAAAGTATGACGAAGCATCATCAATTGTTCTTAAATTATAGATATGGTCTAGTTAGTTTTATTTCTTATCTATATTTTTTAATATATGAATTATTTAGCCCTTTTATTGAATTAATAGGAATAATTTTTATGATTTTATCCTTTTTTGTAAAGCTAATAAATATAAAATATATGATATTCTTTTATTTACTCTATGCACTTTTCGGGGCCTTACTTTCGGTCACTTCGTTTTTTGCAAGGATATATGTTAAAAATATGAAAGTTAGTTTTATAGATTCAACTAAAGTTCTAATTTTATGTTTCTTGGAGATTACTGTCTTGCGGCTTTATTTGTCTGTTGTTAGAATGTTTAGCTTCTTTAAATATAAAAAGAGAAAAAATAATTGGGGAGAAATAAAACGTTATAAGATAGAAAACTCATGATATTATAGACAAAGCAAAAATTGTGTTTAATAAGCTGGAATATATAATGATTCCTGCTATTTTTTATTACAGATTATTTATTTATATTTTATGCGCTAAGATATACTTATAATCTTGTCGTATTAAT
Source organism: uncultured Bacilli bacterium (assembly GCA_944329195.1). GTDB lineage: Bacteria > Bacillota_I > Bacilli_A > RF39 > UBA660 > CAG-302. Next base: position 23,814 of record CALVHX010000009.1, read on the forward strand.
CCTTACGTTTTACTACATATTTAATTGTTTACTTAAATTATTTTAGCTTTATTATCGTGATGTTGTTCTAAATCACTGTACAGGATAGTATCCAAATATGATATTATCGTATCTAGTTGTTTTATTTTTAATCAATTCTTATCTCACTCAACAAGCGCCAAATATTTATTTAAATCAATACGCATTAAAAAATTGACTTTCAATTTTTTATATGCTAAAATAATCTCATAAGAGAATATTTAATAGGGGATTAATGTTATTTTGGGAGGTATAAAAATAATGAGTAAGTATGCATATGAGTATAATCCATATGAAAATCGTACTGCAGATGAACAGTACAAAGAAATGATCCGTACAATTTTAGAGAAAGGATACGAGACAGAATCCCCGATGGTTGATAAAGGTGGTAATGAAATTAATACTATTGATTACATGGGGTGGACCTCGAGATTTAATATTTTAAAAAATGGTGCGCCAATTATCACAGAAAGAGACATTTCTTCCTTTTATAGATCGGCAATTGGTGAACTATTTGGCTTCATTAATGGAGCTAGGACACAAGAAGAATTAGAAAAATTTGGATGTAAATGGTGGAAGTACTGGGTAACAGAAAAAAAGTGTGCCAAAAGAGGACTAGCAACTGGTGATTTGGGGCCAGGCTCTTATGGTGCCGCTTTCGCTTCGTTTCCTACCGCTGATGGTTCTTATTTTAATCAATTTGAGGAAATTATCAAACAAATGAGAGAAAGACCGGAATTAAAAACACATTTAATTTCCCCTTGGATACCATATTATACGATTAGAAATAAAGATCATCAACAGAAAGTAGTAGTGGCACCTTGTCATGGTTGGATCCATTTTAGAATATTTGATGATAAACTCAGCATGACAATGTGGCAAAGAAGTTGCGACGTTTTGGTTGGTTGCCCTAGTAATTGGGTACAGTACTCGGCACTATTATTGGCTATGTCCGATGTCTTGGGATTAAAACCATACGAATTTATACATCAAATATCGGATGCTCACATCTATGCAAACCAATTGCAATATGTAGATGAAATATTATCTAGAGAAAGCAGATCTTTTCCAACACTAAAATTAGTAAGAAGCCGTGAAAGAATACAAGATTACCGAAAAGAGGACTTTGAACTTTTCGACTACAAGCCTCACGATAAAATTACAGGAATTCCAGTGGGGGTATAATCGTGTTGTCAGAAGCATCATTGGAAAAGGTAAAAGAAGCTAAAAAGCAAGGGAAAAAAGTCGGACTAGTACAGGGGTCATGGGATTTATTTCATCTAGGACATTTACTATATATTTCTAAGGCGAGGGAGCTATGTGATTTTTTAGTTGTTGCCATGGATAGTGATGAGAAAATACGCGACCGCAAAGGTAGTGGTAGGCCAATAATCCCTCAAAGTGAAAGATATGACTTTCTCGAGCATCTAGATAAGGCAGATTTAGTGGTAATAAAAGAAGTGAATGAACAAAAATGGGGATTAATTAAATCAATAAAACCTGACGTACTTATAATTATTAAAGAAAATTATTCGGAGGAAGAAATAATCAGATTGGGTGAATATTGTGGAGAAGTAAAGATTTTACCAAGACAAGCTGAAACATCGACTTCTGATTTAATAAGGAAAGCTGTAATATCGAGCAAGACTAACAGAATGACAGGTTTTAATGAAGAGATAACAAAAGCAATTAATAAAACAAAAGAGGGAATTGGTTTAGATAATGATATGCCAAGTCCAATACCTGAAATGCTGGAGCATCTTAGACTTTCAACTGATTGGCTATGTCCAGTAGTAGCGGCCTGTTACTATAATGGAAAATGGTATTTTGGTACAAATCAGTCTAATTTTGATATTCCTAAATATGATCTTGAACATCGTACCGAACTATACTATGCGACAGTCGAACACGCCGAAATAAATTTATTAAAGCAACTAGGTGATGTTGAAGTTCTTAATGCACCAATTTGGACAACACTATTTCCATGTGATAAATGCATGAAAGTTTTAATTAATAAAGGTGTTAAAGAAATATACTATTTAGAAGATCATCCGGATCGTAACTGGAGTAAGCGATCACATGAATTAGCAAAAAAATACGGTATCAAATTAGTTAATATCCTTAAAAAAGAAGAAACTTTATCTTCAGAAGATAAAACAGAAGATTATTCTAATTATAAATTTGTTTACCTTCCAAATGCTAGAAATCAAGAACAATTAGATATTATGCAGTATCAAGAATTAAATGGGCTAGATGCACTTGCACCAGATGTGATTGACCAAGAAATATTGTTTAGATGCAAATACTGGTATGTAACAAAAAATAGATTTCCATATGAGGGAGCAGAACATCATTTCTTAATAGTTGCGGATCCTCCAATATACGGTGATTATTCCAACGCAAGTAAAGAGATGATGGAAGAACTAAAAGATATTTGTCAAAAATTGAAAGATGATTATGGCCTTTCTGGTGGAGCACTTTGCGGTAGATTCGGTGATCCTGCACGTTCGGGTGCTTCATTAACACGCATACATTTCCATGTAATTGGTCCGGAAAAAGGGAAAAAAGTTAAATTTAGTATTGGAGGAAAAAGTAAATTAAAAGAAGGCTTAATCTTAAAAAAGAAGCCATAATCAGATAGATATAAATTATCTTTAGTGCTCTACTTAATTAAAATAATTAGTCAGAGCAGAAGTTAGCGTGATTTTTATAAGTGCTAATAATTAGATGAGAAAACGCGGAAAAGAGAACATATCGCTGGAATAAGGTGATAAGTTCTCTTTTCGTCATTTTTATGTCATCAAAAGAAATAATAGCTATATTCAATTTTTATAGTAATTTGATGAAAATTATGATAAACTAAATATAGTAAATGTTAATGATAACAATTGTATTTGCATTTTAGACCTTACAAAATCTAAATAAGAAAAATCTATATCAGATTACATAATTAGAAACTGACTAATAGATAAAATTACTTTAGAAATCCTTAGGTCGCTGGGAAAAATCAAACGGCAATATTTTTAATTCGGCGTAAGTCATCCTAATTAAAAACAAAGCCCATAAAAAAATTTTTATAATGGCCAAGTAATTGATGTACAATAGTGAATGCAAATGACTAACATATAGTTAAGGTAAATATAGTATTGGCACATTTGTGCATTCAGATATAGCATTAGAATTTGCTTCTCGAGTTGATAATTTATTCGAATAGTATTTAGGTTGAAATATAATGAAAATTATCAAAAAGAAAAGAATGGTTTGTTAGAGGGAGGACGAGTATATAATGATAGATATAAAATATAAAAATATATATGATAAATTTGTTGAGCATTATAAGAATGTCCATGTTAATCCATGGCATGAAATTAGTGAATATGAGTTAGAAAAAATGTACAATAATTTAATAAATTCTATGGATATTAATAATGAATATAATTTCAAATATTTTATGGATTATATCATTAAAAGATTAAGTGGATCTGCTGATGCCCACACTAAATATGATTCAGTGTCTCTAATTCCTATAAATTTTAGAATATTTGATAGTGAAGTATTAATTAATTTTCCTCAATACTTAAAGAATAGTAGACTAGTTTCTATCAATGGTATAGACATAAATACAATCATTCAAGAATTAGAAGAGGTTATCACTTATGGAACGCATGGAAAAAGAAAATATGAATTGGAAAAAGCTCTATTTAATAGATATATACTGTTTGGACTTCCATCATTAAGAAAATGCGAGAAGTTAGTCTTTGAAATAGATGGCACGGATGGTAAAAAAATAGTAAAAACTTTTGACAAAACGACCCGGTATTCTAAAAGGGAATTATTTGATTATGATAAATATAGATATGGACAGAATGCGACATATAAATTTTTTGATAATTGTTTAATTTATAATCATAGTTCTGTTCAGATAAGATTTAAGGATGAAATTGAACTTGCAATCAATAATTTAAGAACAGAGGATTTAACTTGCATAAATACAATTATTATTGATATAAGAGGAAATACAGGTGGGAATGCTGCTTTAAACAAAATATTAATGGATTTTCTTTTAGAACATAAAGATAAAAAATTAATATGCTTGACTGATTATAGAGTTTTTTCTGGGGGGAGATATGCACTTCGTGATTTAATTAAACTAGGTGCTATTACAATTGGAGAAGAGATTAGTACTCCGATAAATTGCTATGGCAATAGTAATTGGATTGAAATAGAAGGACATTATTTTTCCGTTTCAGAATGCTATTTTCATCCATTCTTAGGTTGGAGTGCTTCTTCTAAAGATGAATTTCAAAAAGAGGTAACAAATGAAATACTTTCGCCTTGTATATTTAGTCCTAATGTATTAATAAAAGAAACAAAAGAAGATTATATCCAAGGTATAGATACGATACTGAATTATGCAATAGAATATAGTAAAACTAGAACTCAAAGGAAATGAAAATAATGAATAACGAAAAAATACCAACAAGTACCAATATAAATTGCTTGATACCGTTTTATCGTAACCTCCAGAGAAACTCCTATGAATAAAGGGTTTGTGAGCATCGAGGTCTTGAACGTTCTTTCAAAAAAACAGTAAGAAACGATTAGAGATGATTAAACTAGGTGGCTTTTAGTAAAAAAATGATAAAATTTTTTTAGTTGATACCGCAAGGTAAACCCTATAATACTTTGCAGCGAAATGAGATGAACTGCACATATGTTAAATGAGCAAAAGAGTCTATTGATATATAAAGATAAAACCGGGAACACAACAGTTGATGCAATTTATAAAGTGTAGTATGTGCAAAAATTGCACATACTGCAGAGGATGAAAAGGCATATCGTACAGAATTTTATAATTTAGATGCAATTATTTCTGTTGGATATTGAGTTAATTTAAAAAAGCAACAGAGTTTAGAATATGGGTAACAAAGATATTGAAAGATAGCCCAGATGGCTTAATATATAAATATGATGGCGTAGTTGTCAAAAGCTATTTAAACATCAACAAAAAGATTGGCTTGTTGATGTTAACAGGTTAAGAAAATAGTAATGGGAGGTTAGGCATGATAAGAATACTTACAAGTGATTTTAAAAATTATGTAAAAAAAGTGGAGTAAAAATAACTCAGCCAATGAGTAATGAAAATGGATTGGTAGATCAATTAAAAAGTGCTTTAAAAGGAAAGAAAAAAGTAGTATATGTTTCTTCTGATATAAATAGTACACCGGATTCAGTTGAAAGCTATGCAAGAATATTTTTTGATAGTATGAAAATGGTAGGTATTACTTTTGAAGAATATTGTATATTAGACGGAACGAAAGTAAATAAAGCAAAAGAATATATTGAAAATGCTGATTTAGTTTTCTTGTGCGGTGGCAATACTTATAACCAACACTTATTCTTTGAAAAAATGAATTTAAAGATATTATTATCTACATATTCTAAAATTGTAATGGATCAAAGTGCAGGAGCAATCAATATGACGCAACATTGTTTTAATAGTCCTGAAGAATTAGAGGAATCTGAACCTATATTTTTTGAGGGTTTGGGTTTAACGAATATAAATATTGAACCTCATTTTGTGTATGATGATTCAAGTTTTAACGAAAATGAGAAGTATCAAAGAAATGCAATAGTTGAAGAATCATATAATAGGCCAATATATGGACAATGTAATGGCAGTCATATATTTATAGATGAAAATAATCCTGCAACGATATATGGTGAGACCTACTTAATAATAAATGGAAATATTAAAAAAATTGTGAAAACAAACAAAAATGTGTAATTATCGATTCAATTAGTAAGCATATTTAATGTTCTTTAAGTTATAATTAAGAAAGAAAAAACTAAAAATTGTACTATTTTTAATATAAATTCACGCAAAGTATTTTAAAAGGAGAGTAGAATGGAAGAAATAGTTAATAAATACACTAGTAAAACTTTTGAAGATATAAAACATATTGATGAGTATGGAGGCGAGTACTGGTTTGCTCGTGATTTGCAAAAAGTTTTGGAATATAAAGAATGGAGAAATTTCAAAGTGGCAATAGATAAAGCCATTACATCTTGTAAAAATAGTAAATTCAATGCATTTGATCATTTTGTTGAAGCCAACAAAATGATAGAAATAGGTAAAACTGCAAAAAGAAAAATTCTTGACTATAAACTTTCTAGATATGCTTGCTATTTAATAGTTCAAAATGCTGACCCAAGTAAGGAAGTGGTTGCTTTAGGTCAAACTTATTTTGCTGTTCAAACAAGAAAACAAGAAATAACTGAGCAAGAATATGATTCACTATCAGATGATGAAAAAAGATTTTATCAAAGAAAATTAACTAGATGAGGGAATTGCACATTACAAAAAGTTGCATTATCTGCAGGTGTAAAAAATATGGCTGAGTTTCATAATGCGGGATATAAGGGACTGTATAACGGTGAAACAGCTGATGATATTTTCAAGAGGAAAAAATTACGTTATAGAGAAGATATTCTAGATAATATGAATGAAGATGAGTTAGTAGCAAATTTGTTTAGAATCAATCAAACAAAACAAAAACTTTTAAGAGATAATGTTCAAGGCGAAAATAATGCCAAAAACGTACATTATGAAGTAGGTAAAAAGGTAAGAAAAGCAATTGCCGATATTGGTGGAATGATGCCGGAGGATATGCCAACGCCTAAAAAGAGCCTAAAAGAACTTGAAAAAGAAAGAAAATGGTTAGAAAGTAAGGAAAAGAAGGAATTAGAAATAAAGCAAGAAATAGGAAGTGGTTCAAATGGATGAAAATAAAAAAGGTGGGGTTAATAAAATCGGTATCAACTGGGCGAGACACATTTATGCCAAACTATCTCTAAATCCCTATAAAATAAGGAAATTAGAAAAATGAGTTTTTACATGTTTTCGGTAATTGATAAAAAAAGTGCAACGTAATATACAAGTAAAAAAACATTAGTAATATAAGATGATGATGTTATGCGACAATTTGTTGTACAAATTATACGAGAATATAATGTAATACTAATGGCAAAAACAAAAATAGTGTTTTAACAATGACAATTAACAATTTTTGTTAATATGTTGTTGTTTATTTAAGTTAACTGATACTTTTATTTAGAAAGAAGGTGCAATTTATGAGTGGAAAAATAAGAAATGATAATGACTCATTACAAACGACAACACATGATTTTTTAATATATAAAGATGGCAATGATAATGTTAAAATTAGTGTAATGTTAATTAATAATGATTTGTGGCTAACACAAAGCTTGATTGCAGAATTGTTTGATACTGCTAGAAGTACAATCACAGACCATATAAATAATATTTTAAAAGAAGGCGAACTTAAGGAAGAGACTTCCGTCGGAATTTCCGACATAAGTTATGGTGGAAGAAAACCTAAAATATATAATTTAGATATGATTATTGCTGTTGGTTATCGGGTTAATTCAAAGAAGGCAACAAATTTTAGAATTTGGGCTACAAAAGTTTTAAAAGAATATATGATTAAAGGTTTTGCTATGGATGATGAAAGATTAAAAAATCCAAATTATATATTCGGTGAAGATTATTTTGAGGAAATGTTAGAGCGTATTAGAAATATTCGTTCTAGTGAAAGAAGATTTTATCAAAAAATCACTGATATATA
>CALVHX010000010.1 GCA_944329195.1 uncultured Bacilli bacterium
ATATTGAAAATCTTATATTTAATGTCATTCCATATTTTAATTTTTAGTTTACGTAAAGTTTTTATGCGATTGCCTTATTTATCTGGAAAAAACTGTCAGAGAATTTTATCTTCTGACAGTAATCTTATCTTTTTTCATTCTTTCCAATACTAAATTTAAAATTGCTTTTGCACTTATTGTTTCTTTTCTTTCTTTTAATTTAGAAGCTAATACTTCTTTTAATAATTCCGATGGAATTATAAGTCCTAGTCTTCCCCTTGCTTCATTGTCTCTTGTGAAACCTACAATTTTCTCTTCACTTAAATATTCTTCTATGGCCTCTAGTAACTGTTCCTTGCCATACTTATCATACGTTACTTCGGAAGCAAAAACAAATGCTCTAAATCCTAAATCGGATACAATTTTTTTTATATCTTCTGGAGAAAAATTATCTCTAACGATACTTCTTATCCCCGCTCTTCTTGTAAATAAATTTAGATCTCCTGTTTCAATGTACTTCATTATTATTTTATGTACGCTTTCTACATCATAATAGCTGGCCAAACTATTTATTACATACAAAACATTTCTTTCATCTTTCTTCGAATATTTTTCTTTTGAAGCAAAGAGAGCTTCTCTATTGTATTCAAGTATTTCTTCTAAAGTAAGACTCTCTTCTAAATTTCCGCTAATAAAATGACTAATCATAATAAAGTCATTAAAATTTTCTTCATTATATATCTTATATAAATTCATTAAGTACGTACTTTGACTTTCTTTAAGTAACTGAATTTGACTCTTGATAAAGTTATTAAGATCCGCTGTACTAACTTTAGTTAATGAATTGCTATGTCTTCTGAAAGATAGGTATGCTTCTAATATATAACTTATGATCGCATTATATGATAAAGTTCCATCCTTTGTTACGGATACTTTTCCGCTCGATAATACAAAAGGATTTGGCTTGATCCCTGGTTTGTAGTCAAGACCATTTAAATAATTTATTATTTTTTTGGCATCTTCTGTTGTTGTCACTCTACAAACAATGGCATCATTTCGCAATTCTTTAGCCACTTTACTCTGCATAATGATTCTCTCTTTTATTATAAAACTAAATAGCTGATCTAAAATCAAATATGTAGAACTCAAATCTACTGAAATATATAATTTAGCCCCATTTTTTATATCAGAATAAAATTTACTATCTACTTCTCCCATCCTCTTTTCAATAACTAAAAAATAGCCATCCCGAGACATAAAAGTATTAATGCCTTCATTGTTTTTATACTTATTGATAAGACCAAGCTGAATGGATAATAAACTGTTACTTCCTAATGTGCACTGCCTATTTTTGTTAACAACAAATTTTGTTAATTCATAATATATTGTATCAGAGGAAATGGGAAGCTGAGGGTTTTCACTATATATTTTTGCTAAATATCTAAGAAATAATTCTCTTTCTTCTTTTTTATTCATCATTTCTTATCTCACTAACTACTTTTTCTAAATCGATAGTACAATCTAAAAGTACTTTTAAATTGTTATCTTCAGCGTATTCTTCAGGCAATTTAATTACTATATTCTTTTTATTTCCATCAACTTCTATTTCTTTTTCCTTCATCTTATTCCTCACTTAATTTTTTATAATAATTATATCTATCTATTGCCCAATTCTTCTGATTATTTAATATATCAGAGGCAAATTCTTTATTAACTCTCTTTAGATTAGCAAATCTATTTTCTGTCATTAAATATTCTTCGTATTTTGAAAAATCTGGTTCCTTTGAGTCAATAATTAATTTCTTTGTAATTGGGCTATAATGAAATGTTAAAAAATATCCACATTTAGTAGCTAGGTAAGCATTAGATTGAGAATGCTCCATACCACTTTTTATTCCGTGTTCGATACATGGACTGTAGGCAATTATTAGAGATGGTCCATTATATTCGCTGGCTTCTTTTAATACCTTTAAGTACTGCTCTTTATTATAACCGATATTTGTCGTAGCTACAAAAACGTGTGGATAACACATAGCCATCTTTGCTAAATCTTTTTTATAGTTATCCTTTCCTTTGGAAGTGAAGGAGGCTATGGAACCGTAGTTTGATGATTTTGAAGACTGTCCGCCGGTATTTGAATATACTTCGGTATCTAATACTAGAATATTAATGTTTTCATTTTTGGAAAGAACGTGATCAAGGCCACCATAACCAATATCGTAAGCAAAGCCATCTCCTCCTACTATCCATACTGTTTTTGGTAAAATATAATCTTTCATGTCTTGTAAATATGGATGCTTTTTATAATCTATACTTGATTTGACTTTCTTACATATATCATAGTTATCCATATTTTCTATCCAAGCTTTAAATGTTTTGCTTCTTGGATATTCTTTCATGTATTTTTTTATTTTTTCTCTTTTTATGTTAATTCCTGTCAAAATACCGTATCCGTATTCAGCATTATCCTCAAATAGCGAACTTGTCCAAGGGACAGAATATGGAGTTGAGGGTGCAGAAGCACCATAGATTGATGAGCACCCTGTAGCATTGGCAATTATTAGATTGTCAGAAAACACTCGAGTTAAATTTGTCAAATATGGTGTTTCTCCACAGCCTGCACAAGCACCAGAATACTCAAATTTGGGATTTCTGAAACTAATGTTCTTGACAGTTAATGCTGGTAAGAGATTTTCTTCATTGGAGTTATTTTTTAACAGATAATCAAATTTTGCTTTTTGACTATCATTTTTAACCATTTTTAAAGCTTTTCCCCCTCGCTTTCCTGGGCAAGATACTGCGCATACACCACAGCCTGTACACTGTTCGTAATTTACTGAAATAGTAAATTCTTTATTTTTAGGCATTAATGATTCTATGCTGGGTATTTCGTCTTCTTTTTTATCTAATAAGAATGGTCTTATTACACCGTGTGGACAAGAGAAGACGCACTGATTACATTGAATACAGTTTTCTGGCAACCACTCTGGGATGTTTTCTGCAATATTACGCTTTTCTTTTTGCGTTGTTCCCGGCATAAACACACCACTTTTTTTATCTATAAAACTGCTTACGGGAAGCGAGTCTCCTTTTAATAAATTTATTGTTTCATTAAAATTTAAATTTTTTTTGTCCTTGTATTCTAATTTAGTCCATTCTTGATCTACAGGTATTTCTTTTAGGTACTTGAGCGCACTTTCTATTACTTTATTATTGATGTCAATAATGTCTTGGCCTTTAGATGAAAATCTTTTTTTGTTGTTTTCTTTCATAATTTTTATTACTTTGTTTATATCTAAAATATTAATTATTTTGAAAATGCATGTTTCAAGGCAGGTATTAATCTTATTTTTTAGTCCTAATTCTCCGGCTAGTTTATAAGCATCAATTGTAAAAAATTTTGCTTTTTTTGTAGCAAGTAAGTATTTTACTTTGTTGGGAATGGTTCTATATAGGTCATTTGTATCTAAGTTAGTATTTAGCAAAAATATTCCTTCGTTTTTTAAATTATCTAATATGTCATATTTATATATATACGTGTCTTTAGATACGACAATAAAATTTGGACTGTCAACATAGTAAGTACTCTTTATTTCATTACCAGATATTCTAATATGGCTTCTCGTTACTCCTCCGGACTTTTTAGAATCGTATTGAAAATATCCTTGTACATATTTGGAAGTGTGATCTCCTACTATTTTTATTAAATCTTTTGATGTAGATACCATTCCATCAGAACCATAACCATATATTAACAATTCATAATTATTATTATCTAATTTGAAATTCGGATCGTAATCCAAACTTAAATTAGTCACATCATCATTAATACCTATTGTAAAGTTATTCTTTTTGTCTTTTTTTAGATTATCGAAAACAGCCTTTATCATAGCGGGAGTTGTGTTTTTACTCGATAAACCATACCTTCCTCCTATAATATTAATACCGGTATTTTTAAAGGTATTTACGACATCTAAATACAGTGGTTCTCCCGATGATCCCGGTTCTTTGGTTCTATCTAAAACAGCAATATTTTTTACTGTCTTAGGTATAGCATTTAACAGATGCTCTTTACTAAATGGTCTAAATAAATGTACCTTTATTAAACCAACTCTATAATCTTTTTTGTTTAAACCATCTATTGTTTCTTCAATAGTTGGACAGACAGAACCCATTGCTATTATAATGTCTGTAGCTTGAGTATCTCCATAATAATTAAATAGAGAATAGTTTGTTTTAGCTATCTTGTTTATCTTATTCATATACATTTCGGTAATTGATATTGCATCGTTATAATATTTATTTCTAACCTCTGTATTTTGGAAATAAATATCATCATTTTGAGCAGTACCACGAGTGTTTGGGCTTTCATTATTTAATGCTCTTTCACGAAAATCTTTTAATGCTTTTTTGTCTATTAACTTTTCTACTAATGCTAAATCTATTTCTCTTATTTTATCTATTTCATGGCTTGTGCGAAAGCCATCAAAGAAGTTTATATATGGAAGTGAAGACTTAATACTCGACAAATGGGCAATCATAGCCATATGGTATGCTTCCTCTGGTGTAGATGAAGATAGCATACATACTCCGGTTTGCCTTGCAGCATAAACATCTTGATGATCGCCAAAAATACTTAGAGCATGAGTCGATAATGATCTTGCCGCTACATGTATTACTGCTGGAAGCATTTCACCTGCCAATTTGTAGAGAGATGGTATCATAAGTAATAAACCTTGACTTGCAGTAAATGTTGTACTCAATAGTCCACTTTGAAGTGCTCCATGAACCATTGCAATAGCGCCAGCTTCTGACTGCATCTCTACTACTTTGACTTTGTTTCCCCAATAATTTATTTCACCATCGCCCGCTAATACATCTATTTTTTCAGCCATTGGAGAAGCTGGTGTTATTGGGTAAATACCACAAATCTCACTAAATTTATAGGCTACTCTTGCTACTGCTTCGTTTGCATCCATTGTGTTATATTTTGGCATATTCATTCCCTCTTTCTATGTTTATTCTATGCTATAATTCTATCATAAAAATTATAAAATAACAATGTTTTTTATATAAGAAAAAACTTAACTATTTACAAGTTAAGCCACGGTCTGTGTATACTTTTTTTTGTGTTTCTAAATCTTTATCAATATTGAAGGTCGTCAAGTCATTGTCTGATAATTTTGATAAGTCATAAGTGTAAGTTACTTTATAGTCGTTATCACTATCAACATCTGTAGTTATCTGAAAACCTTCAGTATTTGTGTATGAGCCGAACTGATCATTGTGTCTTGTCTTAATTCCAGCTATATCTAATATACCATCAGTTATTCCGGTCACTACATCATCAAGTGCTTCGCCTACTACACCATCGACTATTCCATCATCATCATTATCAGTATCTTCTGTTGTTCCATCTGTTCCTGTATCCATTCCATCAGTATGGGCATCTTCATACTCATAAGTTACAGTTATTTGCTTTATTTCGTCATTTTTATGTTCTATTTTATATGTTGTCTTTGATGTTACTGTTCCAACTGTATTGTCCGCTGTACACGTTAACGTTTCTGTTGCTCCACAACCAGAAAGTATAATTATTACCGCTACTACTAATAATGCTCTTTTCATTGAATCTACTCCTTTCCTAATTATAGTATTTACAAAAACGCTATATTGTATTAAGGTATTTTTTGCCAAAAAAAAGCAGATAACCTGCTTTTAATATTCACAATTTCCGGGTGTTCTTGGATATGGGATTACATCTCTTATGTTATCAACTCCTGTTAGATATATTAATAGTCTTTCAAATCCCATACCAAATCCTGAATGAACGCAGCCTCCAAATTTTCTTAAATTTAGATACCACTGCATTTCTTTTTCATCAATTCCTAACTCTTTGATTCTACTTAATAATTTGTCGTAGTTTTCTTCTCTTTGACTTCCACCCATCAATTCTCCGGCGCCCGGAACTTCTAGATCAACTGCCGCTACTGTTTTGCCATCAGGATTTTGTTTCATGTAAAAAGCTTTTATATCTTTTGGCCAATTTTTAATAAATACTGGACCATCAAAATATTCTGTTATGTATTTTTCATGTTCTTTGGCTATGTCTTCGCCGTATTCTGGTTCAAACTCCCATTTGACATTAGCACTTTTTAGTATTTTTATTACCTCTTCATGATCTATTCTTGTGAACGTGCTTGTCACCAATTTGTTTAACTTTTCTAATAAGCCTTTCTCGACAAATTTGTCAAAAAATTCCATTTCATCTGGGCAATTGTCAAGCACATATTTAATTACAAACTTTAACATTTCCTCCATAATATCCATATCTTGCTCTAAATCACAAAAGGCTATTTCTGGTTCAATCATCCAAAATTCGGATGCATGCGTTTTAGTGTTTGAGTTTTCTGCTCTAAATGTTGGACCAAATGTGTATGTTTTTTTATACGCAAGTGCAAATGTTTCTGCTTCCAATTGTCCTGATACTGTTAAAGCAGTTTGTTTTCCGAAAAAATCTTTGCTATAGTCAACTTTATTTTTCTCATTTATCTTATTTAAATCAAGCGTAGTAACTTGAAACATTTGTCCAGCTCCTTCACAATCGCTAGAAGTTATTAATGGTGCATGGAAATAAATATATCCATTGTCTTGAAAATATTTATGGATGGCATAGGCAGCAACACTTCTAACTCTGAAAACCGCAGAGAAAAGATTAGTACGTGGCCTTAAATAGGCTATTTCTCTTAAAAATTCTCTTGTTGGTCTACCTTTAGCTTGTAAAGGATAATCTTCTGGACAATCTCCTTCTAAAATATATGATTCTAAATTTAATTCGAATTCTTGTTTCTCCTTTGGAGATTTAATTAAAGTACCGGTAACGGTAATAGCTGACCCCAACTTTAGTTTTGTTATTTCTTCAAAGTTAGGTAATTTATCATCGTAGATAACCTGTAAATTTTTAAATGTTGTTCCATCCGATAAATCTATAAAGCCAAAATGGGCTTGCTTGCGATGGTTTCTAATCCATCCACTTAGAATTATCTTCTTACCAATATAATCTTCTTTGTACAAACTTCTAATATCTAACATTCTATTTCCTTCTTTCTATTTCATTAATCTTTTATTTATTATACTTGCAGATCTTTTTACATCTTTTAATAATTTATTATACAAATTAGGATAATGTCTTAATTCTAGAATTAATCCAACGTCTTCATAAGAAATCCAGCCTATGGAAGTTTTGTTCTCCTCATTTACAATAGGTATTTCTCTACCTAATAAATAGTCAGTAGTAGTTTCTAAAACTTCTGCTAATTTAATTAGCTTTTCTAAATTGGGAATCCTCGTACCATTTTCATAACCACAAATGGAGACTTTTGTAACTCCAATTGAAGCTCCTAATTCTTGCTGTGATAATCCTCTTTCTGCTCTCAATTCTCTTATTCTTTTACCAATCATTATTGTTTTCTCCCTGCCTTATTAATAGTTATCTCCTTGTTAATAACATTTTATAACAAAACTAAATAAAAGTATAGTCAATTAACTACTTGTTAACAATCGCTTAGTAATTAAACTCATTGTCAATATATTTGAAAAGAAACAGTTAATATAAATCTGTTTCTTTCTTTTATTAATTATTATCTTCATCTTCGCTAACCGTTTTTTTATTATTTGGACTCGAAGTTAAAAATGTAACTTTTTCCGCTACTATCTCTGTTTTTCTTTTTTTTATTCCTTCTGGAGATTCAATAATTCTTGTCTGAACTCTTCCTTTTACTCCAATCATATCGCCGGTCTTGCAGTATTGAGTAGTTGACTCTGCTACTGCTGTCCACAAGGTACAATCTAAAAAATCTGTCTCATATTCACCGTTAATGTTTTTATAATTTCTTGGAACTGCAAGAGTTAATGTAGCCACTTTTTTGCCATTTTCTGTTATTCTTACTTCTGGTGTTCTTGCTATTCTACCAACTAATACTATTTGATTAACCATAATAACCTCCTTTCGGTCAACAATATAACATACGTGTTTTTTTTAATCAAAAGACTAAAAATTTGTTTTGGCATAATATGAAAAGAAAAAAAAGATTTTTAATGTTACTAAAAATCTTTTTTATGACTGTTTTTATAACTCGTTTTTATATTTTAATAATTTTGTTATTTGACACTTATTTGACATTATAGTCCTAATTCTTCCTTAACTGAAAGTACTATAGCTTCCACATATTTATCTTCTTTTTCTATTAGATTGTTTAAATCATCAATATTTGATATATAACCCAATTCCAGTAAATAGGTTTCATTACCGACGTTACTATTGTAATATTCATTGACGCCAACTTCATCTGGATTGCTATTATCAATATATGCCCCAGTCATAAAGCCTCCTGTCTCTCTAATCATGTATAAGTAGTTGGAGTTTTCTGTCACATTATAAGGAGTATACCCTCTTTCCTCATATCCTTCTAAAGAAGATGCTATTTCTGCCTCTGTAAAATTATGTGTATATACTCCGTCAAACATTTTATACAATCTGTTTGTTGAATAGTCTAAACCAGTATAGCTAGTTATGTTATTGGCAAGTGATTTGGCAAAATCATAATTAATGTTATCGGCTGTATATATTTCTAGTCCACTTACACTACTAGAAGTGTTTTTATTTATATGGATTGATAAAGTATATTTTGATTTCACTTCATTTGGAACTACTGCTCTTCCATGAGTATTATATTCTTCTAATACTTCACTCTGAGATAAATCTCCTTCTTCATGGGTTAACTTTACTTTTAGGCCTAGTTCTTCTAATTCAGATTTTATTTTTTGACTGATATTCATAGTAAAATCAGTTTCTTTGTATCCATTAGCGGCTCCTCCTCCATCCATTCCGCCGTGTCCAGGATCTATGGTAATATCCGCTACATCATTTTTAGTTTTGTTTTCACTGACAATAAAATTCATTGTATTATATTCATTATCTGAGTTTATAATTATTCTATTATTGTATTTGGAAAGCGTGTAATATTCTGTGGTATCATATTCCGTGTTATTATCAAGAACATAATATTTTGTTATCGGTTTCTCTTCATCTTCTTTATTTTCATAGATTAGTTTTAAGAATAGGAAGTAAGTTCCCCTTTCTATCTCATCTAAATAGAATCCTTCGTTGATTTTATCAGATAGATAAAATTTTATTTTATTATCTTCTAATTCTGTGTTTATCTCTATTTCTTTTTCTTCTCCATTATAAAGTATTAATTCAATATCTTGATAATTTTTATCTAATACATCTAATGTGCCTTCAATGTTGAAATGATTTCCGTAAATAAAGTATTTAGAAATAGACACTTTTTCTTCTTCAACGTTTATCTTTGGTATTTGCTCTTTTATATAATTTACATAAATGAAATAACCAAGAAACCCTACTACAACTAATGATATTAGTATTATAATTATTTTCTTCATCTATTTTCCTCCTATATTTAATGATAGCAATCTATTTAATTCGACGGCGTACTCCATTGGAAGTTCTTCTCTAAAAGCTCCTATAAAGCCCATGATAATTAACTCTTTAGCAGATTCTTCATCGATTCCCTTTGACATTAGATAGAAAAGTTTATCTTCTGAAATTTTGGACACTGTCGCTTCATGTTCTAAAAACGATGAATTGTTATTGACAATGTTAGTAGGTACTGTATCACTTTTGGATATTTCATCTATTATTAGAGTATCACATTTTACTGATGCTGAAGAATTTTTCGCGCCTCTTGTTATTTTGACCTTACCACGATAAGTAGCTATTCCTCCTTTAGATGCTATTGATTTAGAAACAATGTTACTTTTGGTATTTTCACCCAGATGAATCATTTTAGCACCGCTATCTTGAATTTGTCCAGCAGAGGCTGCAGCAACTGTTATACAGCTTCCTCTTGCTCCTTTTCCTTTTAGGATACAACAAGGATATTTCATATTGACCTTTGATCCGATATTTCCATCGATCCATTCCATCAATCCGTTTTCCTCTACTATCGCTCTTTTTGTTACTAAATTATAAACATCATTAGACCAATTTTGGATTGTCGTATAGCGGCATCTAGAGTTTTTTCCAACAAATATTTCTACTGTCGCAGCATGAAGCGAATCTTCAGTATATGTTGGAGCAGTGCACCCCTCTATATAATGGAGCGAACTATTATCATCTACTATTATTAGTGTTCTTTCAAATTGACCCATATTTTTACTATTTATCCGAAAGTAGCTTTGAAGTGGTCTTTCTAATTTTGTATTAGGTGGTATATAAATAAAAGTTCCACCAGACCAAACAGCACCATTTAAAGCTGTAAATTTGTTTTCGTTATATTTTACTAAAGTATTAAAATATTTTTTAAATATTTCTGGATGTTTCTTTAGAGCAGTATCTGTATCTAAAAAAATGACTTTTTTTTCTTGTAATTCTTTTACCATATTATGGTATATTACTTCGCTGTCATATTGAGCACCAACGCCATCTAAAAACTTTTTTTCGGCAGAAATCACTCCTAAATCATCAAAAATATTTCTTACTTCACAAGATATATTATCCCAATTATTTGTAAGTTTATTCTCACGACTTTTGTAATAATTTATACTATCGTAGTCTATGTTTATCTTTGGACCAAAATTTGGATTCATACTTTTTTCAAACGCCTCTAGTGATTTTAATCTAAATTTTAGCATCCATTCAGGTTCTTCTTTTATATTCGATATATTTTTCACTACATCTCTTGTTAGTTTCACTTTATCACCTTTTATACCATTATTATAATTGAAAACACTAATGAAGTAAAGAAAAAAGCTGTCTATTTACGAAGAATAGACAGTTTCTTTTTCCTCAACTATATTTGACTTTGTAGTAAATCCATCTATATAATAGTTCGGTATTTTTCCCTGAATCATTTTTATAGAAATTGGTATACTACAGTCTACTTTTATAGTATTACTGATAATGGGGAGGATTATCTTTGTGTCAACTTTGATATCAATCATTAACTTTAATAGGGCGTTATTTATTCCGTACTCTATTACTTCAGTACTAAATCCAGTAGATACATCTCCTACTAACGATAATTTAACTGGAACTTTAGGTCCCAAATTATATAAAAGAGCTGAATTTGTTACTATTCCTAGTGGTATTTCAAGAATTATTCCTTTTTCTAATAGTTCTAAATTGTAATCGCTTAAACTATTTTCTGGCAATTCTAACATATCTATTTTGCCCTCTTCGATGGCCCTTAGATTTAATTCAACTAAACTAGTCATAGTGCTCAATATTTTAGCTGTATTTTTTGAATTGAAATCTATTAGTTGTATCTCTCCTTCACTATTATATTTTATCTCAAAAACTTCGTCCATATCGATATTATTTATTTGTTTAGTTACTGCTTTATTTATGACTAGAATTGTCAATTTTTTAGTTTCTGCTTCGGCATAAGATAATAGTAGTGGTATTGCTTTTTTAGAATAGTAATTTATAAAAATTGCTGTTGCAATAATAATTAATATTAAAATTATTATTACTATCTGATGTTTATTTTTTCTTTTCTTTCGTTTTTTTAAGTACATTCTCATATTAATATATATGTTTTTGAAAGCAAATAATTAGATTATATTTTTTTCTTTAAAAGCGTCAAAGCCACCTTCTATTGATTTTGTGTTATAGCCGAGCAAGTTCAGTCTCTTACTTATTTCATAGCTTTGCTTCCCTTCTTCACAATAAAGATAATAAGCACTACTTTTATTTAAATAATGTGAATAGTTATTTAGGAGATTGTAGTAAGGTATATTTATGGAGTTTCTAATATGAGAAATATTATAGGAATAATTATCTCTGATATCGATGATAATTGGGTTATCTAATTGCGCTAAGTCTTCGATAGAAATTGTGTTCATACTCACACCTCAATATAATATATACTTATTAAAATAAAATGAAAAGTTAATAAACACAAAAAAACTCTCTAAATAGAGAGTAATTACTAATCATCTGAGAAGAAATCATCGAAAAATGCATCATCATCTGTATTATCTTCATATAAGCTATTTTGATTCTGACTTTCAGGAAGTGCTTTGCTTTCTGCATCTTTATTTTCCACAGTCTCTTTGGCAATGGCCTCTTTGTTTGGAACTAAATCTGAAATATTTGTATTTATTTTATTGTCATTTTCTTTTATCTTTTCCTCTTCTTCTATTTCAGCTATTTTGGCATCTATTTTTTTAACCAATTCATCAATATTAAATGTTCCGCTACTATTGTCATCTAGTTTTCCATCATCCTTAAATGGTGAGGCCATTGGATTCATATAATTTGGTGCTAAATTTCCACCAAGAGGAGAACCATTCATAAATGGATTATTCATAAACGGATTTCCCATAAATGGCGAGGTTATACCATTTTGAAATTCTGGCATTTTTTCCATTTTTTCCTTTTTCTTTTCTTTGACAAATTCTCTGATATCAAATAATTCAACTGGTTTCTTCTGCCTCATCGATGGTTCAGACTTAGGATATGTCCTTCCCCAATCTACCTCAAAATCTGTTTGAAATCTTGTTTTGTATGGATACATTCTTCTTCTTAATATTATTATCTCAAATTTATTTAATCTTTGCAAATCGCTTACCGTAACTAGTGGTGTTGAAGCTGTTTTTTCTTTTTCTTTTGATTTTACTTCACCACACATTTTACTTATTTCTTCAAGTGCTGCTATTTCACTACTAATTAAATAAACAAGATTACAGTTACCACGGATAGTATCTCCATTTTCTTTACCATACACTTGGGTAAGCTGTGCAAAGTTCTGAATTATAAAAGTAAATCTAATATGCCTACTTCTGGCCGCAGTCACCATTGTTGTAACGTCTTTAAGAGGAGGCATATTTGCAAACTCATCAAGGATAAAATTTGTTCTAAATGGAAGTTTACCGCCGCACTCTTGAGCTACATCGATAAG
The DNA here is from genome assembly GCA_944329195.1 of uncultured Bacilli bacterium. Taxonomy (GTDB): domain Bacteria; phylum Bacillota_I; class Bacilli_A; order RF39; family UBA660; genus CAG-302. The sequence goes on from CALVHX010000010.1 coordinate 12,966, forward strand.
CGTTTCGTAGCATTGTTTAATAAATATAGTTGCAAGTGGATGTAGTGTTTTCTTTTCATCCTGAACAATTATAAATACTGCTGTTTTTTTTCTGCCAATATCTCTCATATCAAAATCTGTATATGATAACATTTCGGATAAATTTTCTCTAGATGAGAATATTTTTATTTTCTGTTTAAATGTAGATATGATTCCTTGTTTTGTTTCATCAGTAGTAAATACGGTTCCCGATGCGTTAACATAAGCTGGTTTAGATGGATCTTTATCATTAAAGTATTCTTTTATATAATTGTTGTTAGGCCCACCGAATCTTTCTTCACCTAAGCTACTCATTAAGTTTACACTGTTTAAATTGATTTGTTCTGGAGTTCCATCTTCAAAAAGTCCCAAAGATAACCCTGAAAAATAATCGGCGGCTGTATTATTCCAAAATGGATCAGAACTTTTCTGTTCATCATGAAGTATGTTAATGGCTAGGTCATCCAGTAGTTCTATTGCTTTATCTGAATTACCTTCTTTGTACAACTCATATGGCAGACTCATTGGATTCCATGCATTTCCCTGCTGTGGATTTCTAAAATTCAATACAACTATATTGTAACCCTCTTCTTTTAACATCGCAGCAGTATCTTCGTATAGTTCACCTTTTGGATCTGTTAAAATCATTGACTCACCGTGTTTAGAAAGTAGTTTTATCATAGGTTTAGCCACTATGACGGTTTTACCAGAACCTGTGGCTCCCATAACTAAATAATGATCTTCACCATTATCGACCCACATCTTTCCTTTTTTACTATAAAGTGGTATACCAGCAGCAGGAATTGTCTTATCTTTTACATTCACAACCTCTAAACCTTTCCTGAATTCTTTATCTGTAGACCACCTAGAATAACCTTTCTCTTTTTTTGCTCCAACAGAAAAGCCAAAGCCTTTATCACGGTCGAATATATACGATTTTACTGTAAAAAAGATACCTATCAATGCTGCAAGAAACAATAATAATGTCATTCCGATATATCTTCCAGAAAAAGCTTTAAATGGAGAAAGTCCATAGAACTTTCCTTCGTTTGCTATGCTAGAAGCATTTAGAATGCCTATAGCACAAAGGTATAGTAAAAAAACACAAAAAATGGTAAATATTATTAAGTCCTTCTTTTCTACCTTGATTTTCATATATTACCTCCGAAATTACTAACAATATTATAGCATTAATGTATTTAATTGTAAACCATATTTTTTAAAACATCTTTGTAAGAAAATATAAGAGTTAACGTAATATACTGTTGTTTATTTAATTGAAATTTATATAAAAAATGTTAACCATTAATATGCTAACATTCTTATTAATTATCAGGTTTATTATACCTAATTATATTTTGTTCTTTCTTTTCCCTATTCCCTTTAATATTAATATTACTATGGCTAATATTACAAATACGCAAACTACTAAAACGACAGGGTCAATCTCTGTTTTATTTTGCTCAGCAGACTGCTCTTCTTCTATATTTAATACTATATTTATTTCTTTATCTTGATAATTTTGTCTGTTGATGTACCAACTGTATTTGTTATTTTCTACTACATCCGCTGTCGAAGATGTGACTTCTAAGTCTGTTGTTAAATTTATTGTCACTTCTTCTAATTCTTCATATTTGTCAAAACATTTAAACTCCTTACTAGTGGCTATTACAATTCTATTATCTTCTTTAATCATTTTGTATAAATCATAGCAGTGAGAAAAAGAAAGCGAGTAATCGTTATATTCGGACGCAGTATAATCTTTTTTATATGAAACTCCAAACTCACCATTTTTATTTACAATAGATGATCGGTACATTCCTAAACTATTTGTAGGGCCTGTATATTTATTGACAAGATCATTTACAACATTTTCAATGTCCTCTTCATTAGTATTCTCTATAAAGATACTATTATCTTCTTTAACGGTATTTTCCGTTATTTCAACATTGTATTCAAACGAGCATCCCGTTAACAATAGTAAGACAATTAATATACTAAATCTTTTTTTCATATATCCTCCTACTCGACCATATAAATGTATCCTACAAAGCTATATCCGGAAAAAATAGATGAAACGGTACCTACCCCGGTATCAGTATAAGAAATATTTGATTGATATCTAAAGCCATATGGGTTTGAACTAGATTTAACGGAGCTTATATTAGCTTCACTATAATCAAGTGTACCATCATCATTTACTTTCTCGACAACGCCAACATGTCCAAACTCACCACTATCCCACACTATTATTGCACCCGGCTTAGGATCTCTAACATCAGTACTATATGAAAAGGCTTCGCTACCTGAATCAATATTATATTGTAGCCAATATTTGGCATGAGGAGCATATTTCCATCTCAAATTAGAGCCTGCTTGCGCTAATATTTCGTTTGCTCTACCAAAGGCATACCAAGTACACTGTCCAAGGAAGCCAGCGGCATACGACACATTGTCGTTAGAAAAATAAAATTTATCATCTTGTGCATTTCCCCGAACGGGCATATTTGTTCTAATAGTAAAGTTGTCAATGTTAGCCGAGACTCCCGATGAATAGCCACTACTTCCTCCTAACATGGCAATTTGAACGCCGGGAGAATAGAAATAATTTAAGATTGCATCATATGTCATTCCTTGATTGGCAAGCTCATATGAAGCAATTTGGCTCATTCCTCTTCCATGTCCGCCTGCTATCATACCAGTATATCTATTACTTACGCTAACCTTGTGCGTTTCTTTATTTGGAAGTTTTTGATATGTTACACTGCATCCATTTGAATCACAGCTATAGTCTCCGCCTCTATAGAAAGAGTCATATTCAGATAGGATTATTTCTGAATCATAGGTAAGTACTAATCCCTCTGTTTCACTGGCTGCCCTTCTAGCAACATCAGTAATATTGGTAGTAAAATTTTGGGCAGCACTGCTATTAGTTATCGCGGATTGACAATTATTTGTTCTTACTATAGCATAAGATCTGGCAGCTATAGCTTGGGCTTTTAGTGCCTCTATGCCCTCACTATTATAAGCTTCAGCACTTACAACTCCTGCGACATATTCTTCTAATGAATAAGCCTCATTTTCGACAATTATCGTTTCACACTCTTTTTCCACTTTTTGTAAATAAATATTTGGTGAATAACTGATTCCACCTGCGATTCCACCTGCGCCTAATCCTTCTATGTCGATAATTCCTAATTCCATAAGTGGAGATACTAATACAATTAGAAATATAATTATAAATACTATAGAAGCTACAAATGATATAATCATTATTTTTATTTTTAAAGATACTAGTTTCTTTAATGGATTTTCTATACCACTATTTTTATCTTGTTTTTTTTCATCCACTTTATCACCGCCTAAATAATGGATACTATAATCCACCACCCGAACCAAATGATTCTAATTCTTCTTCTGTCACAATTACATTTACTTGCATTCTTCTATTACCACAAACAAACAATGCTTCTCCTTGACTAAATCTTTTTATTCCTTCTTTCTCATTATCATTTAAATCTATCAACATCGATAAATCTTCAACTGATTGTTTCTTCAATCCCATTACTAGATAATAGGATGAGTTATCGAATATTGCTTTACCATGCATTAATATACCATCCGCAACGAAATCTGATGGTTGCTGGGTTATAATAATTGTACCAGTATTATATTTTCTCGCTCTTCTTTGCACTTGAGCTAAAAATTCAGCACCCAATTCATTTTTTGCACCCAATAGCACATGTGCTTCATCAACGGATAATACTGTATTAACATTAGGATTTAAGCAAAGACCCCAAGCAAACTTAAGAACATTAAATAGCAATGCATTTCTGATATTTACATCAGAGTTCATAAGTTCTTTTATGTTAAATACAAGAAAATCACTGTCAGTATTTATTGAGGTATGGCCATTAAAATAATACTGAAGCTCCCTAACAAAAGGTCTTAATTTTAACTCGAGTCTTTCCATAACATCTCTTTCATGTGTTTTTTCAGTCATAGATGTAAGCTTGCTAGTTACTGTTACGTAGACGTCACTGAAAGTAGGAAAGTTTTGGGATGTCAATTTTGAGAAATCTGATGTAAATGTTATACCAAATCTAGCATAGGTATCTTGAACTATCTCACTAAATAATGTCAATACATCCTCTTCAATATCCGGTGAATAATACTTCATAAAAGCTTTTAATGACTGTAATGTTTTATTAAGTACTGTGTACCCCAAACCGCTTCTTATTTCGTCTTCGTCGGCATCCATTATTACCTCGAGAGGATTTACCATACCAAATTCTCCGCCTTTACCTAAGTCGATCACATCTCCGCCATACATCCTTGTCATTTCGCTAATTTCACCTTCAGGATCGACCGCTACTATTTGATACCCATTTCTGATATGGCTTCGAAGTATTAATTTAGCTGCCGTTGACTTACCACTACCAGAAGTACCTAAAATGATCATATTAGCATTATTTCTATTGTTTTCTTTTTTTATTTGAAATAAAAACTGATTAAAAAGCACTACTCCACCCGAAAAGTCAACACCAAGAAGTGTAGACAATCCGTCATCTTTTATACTATCGAAGATAAAAGGATACATAGCGGCCATAGTAGGTGAAGGCATGGGCGTCCCAATTCTTGTTTCAATAGGCTGGCTGTCAAATATTGGTAAAATAGATTTTAATACTCTCTCTTGCTCAAAGCGAAGGGGAATTGCTCTCATCTGCATCGCATCCATGTAGTTTTTTAAATTAACTTTTTTCATTTCCAGTTCTTCACGAGTATCTGCAGTTACCATAATATGCATTTGAAAATCAAAAGTTTTAGCTTGAGAGGAAGTAAACTGTTGAATAAAATATTCTAAAGAATCGACGTCTTGTCTAATTCTTTCTTGAATAGTTCTATCTCTTTCTTGTTGATATCTGCTCTTAAGATCAGCTATTTCTTTATTCAACATTTTGGCAAGTACAGAAAATGGAAGTGGTATATGCTTTATTACTAACTTCACACCAGACATATTAGTCAGATTTGATAGGTAACCTGAGCCTATAAATCTAGGATATGATATTACTGTCAAAATTGTGGCATATCGATCACTTATAACAAAATCTGATGGATTAAATTGCAACCCTTTTGGTGCTAATTCACTCTTTAAATTCATTATGAAATCACCGTCCCAAAATTAGTAGTCATTCCACTGTTAAGAAAATTATCTAATATTACCCTCAAATCATCGTTTGATACTTGCGTCGATTCAAGACCAGCGTTGGCAAGACCTGTTATTAATGTCCTAAGTCTTTTTTGTATAATATCATCATTCTTTTCTTTGAATAAAATATAATATTCAGTATCTGTTATGTTATTATTCATAAAGTCATTTGCTTTACTTATATCTTGATTAATTAGTTTTCTAACAGCCGGACTTGTTGTTTGATTATATAAAAGTTGTAATCTAGCTAGATAACTATTTAGATCAACTGGTCTATCTGCTGAAATTAACCAAAATTCAAAATCGATAGAATTATAAAAATTTTTAAGAGCTATAATGGTATTGTCCTGTGATACTTGATCTAGTATAAAGATATTTCTTGGTCTAATCTTAACACCAGTTACCTTTAATTTATTATCGAGAATGATAGTACCATTAGTTATTGACTTTATCGGTAGCCAATCTTCAGTGTATTTAGAGCTACTTTTTTTGTTCTTCGTCGACTGCGAATTTTTCATAAAAACACCAACCCTTCCATATATAATTTCTTCTTTCCGAATAAAATTTAATGATGCTCTGAATTGCGCATAGAACATTATGATAATTTGGAATAGGAATTACTAAAAACCCTGTTATTCCTACGGGAAGACACGCTAATATCATTGTTATTGTTTCCCCCGTAGGTATAATAACAAATAATAGTAAAGTAATTAAAATCCCAACACCAAATAATATTATATCAAAAGGTCTAAATAAATTAAGTATTAATGTTCCTCTTTTAGCATTAGCAGGAACTAAATATCCATTCACTAAGTATCACCCTCCTTTTTATTAATGCTTTCTCTCAAAATCTTCTATTTGCTTTTTTATTTCGGCTTTTTTCTGTGCATCTCCTTCAGCATCGTATCTTTTTACTAAATCATCATATTCTTGCTGCGGAGTCATGCCAGATGGACCTGAATTTGGTTCTGAAGGTCTAGGCCTACTACCCATAGCTATTTCAATTCCAGAGTTGGTAACTTGACCAGGAGAATATACCTGCTGTGGTGGAACCGGTTCAGGACGTACTGTTCTTGGTTCTGGTGATGTAGGACTTGAGTTTGAACGATTTGCATCATAATTATATTCTTCGTCATCATAGTTTTTAAGCTGCTGGTGCGTTTTCTTGTAGTAATTATATCTAGATTCCACTTCAGCATCTCTAGTATATCTCTTCTTATTAGCATCATGATTCTTTTGAGCCAATTCAAGTTTTCCTTCCATTGCCTTTTTATTAGCTTCCGCAGTTTTCAATCTCGACTCAGCAACACGAATGGCTTCTCTATCACCACTTCTATATGCTCGCTGATAGTTTTCGTATTCTCTACGATATTCATCGTTTGCTTGTTTACTAGACTTACCCGCCTCATTTAATGCGGTATAGGTTGCTTGATATTCCGTGTGCTTAAAGGCGCCTGCTGGTAATTTATCCCCATATTTTTTGTACAATTCTCTACCAAGTTTTTCATTTCTTTGATTTACATTCAAAGTCTCAATAGCTTGTCTCTTGTTTTTCAACATTTCTGCATGCCCTGGAGCAACTTTATCAACCCACTGACCTACTTTGCTTCTTGGTTTAGGCAAATGGTGAATTTTTCTATCCATATAACCTATTGCAGTTTTTCCAAGACCAGCAGCCCAGCCAACTGGCGTCTTACTTAAAGTATCTTGCCATAATTTTTTAGGAGATTGAAGTCCCATGCTTAAACTTGCTGCACCTCCGCCAAGATTAGGAAATAAATCCTTCAATAGTTCAGGTACTTTTTTAGCAAATAACAATAAACCGATTATTAAAAATACTTTTACCCAGGTTATTAAAGAACTACTTGCATCTCTTAAACTTAACATCAATATGCTATTAGCATTATTGAGTTGATCAAATATTTCGGAAGATAATGCCACGACAAAATAAATTATTGCTAGCCTTATAAATAAATCTAAAAATGTTGTCGTGCATTGTTTTATCCATTTTTTAAAAGCTCCATCTGGATTTGATATATAGGAAAGAATTGGAACCGGTGCGATCAACTGCAAGTATGCAAGCTGAAAAACTCTAATAGCAGTTTGAATACAATAAATAATAAGAAGATAAAATAGCACCGCTCCTACAGCAATACAAAACAATTCATCAAATTCTATAACATAAGTTCTGTTGGTCTGAACTCCCAAATAAGAACGAGCATAACTAAAACTCCGTCCTTCTAAAATAGTTTTTTTAATGTTATCAACAGAATTTAATTCATCTATATCAACCTCACCAATTTCATCCCAATTTATAGATGTGTTATTTATAAATGGTGATACCTCATCTTGATAAAAAGAAAAAAACATTTCTGCAGACAATACTTTTCCAAAAGAACTAGCGTCATTGCTTGGTACTGTCCCTACAATTAATTTATAAATGACATTATCACTATTTTCATTACCAACTATTAAATTTTGTATTTCAAACGCTTCTCTAAATATTGTCGGTGTTACGCCAAGCAAAACAATAGAAACGATGCACCTAACTATAACAGGCCCAAATCCTTTTTGATTATCACTAAATTTGTTGGGGTCTATTAAAGACTGTATTAGTGTAAAAATTAGTTTAAAAGTCATAAAAAGTCCTAATATTAAACCAACTTTTCTATAAATTTCATTGACAAAATCATTATCTAATATTTCAGCACGTGCAATATATGTAAATAAATCATAGGCCCACGCCACCCCATCGTATATAAGCGTTGCTATTATTCCAGCAAGTGTTCTAAATGCATGAGTGATAGCTTGACCAACATCAAAAAGTGCAGAAAAATAAACCATAAAATCCCTCCTTAGAAAAGGCCACATGAATCTGGAGAAATAATTCCCCATACTTTATTTGCAACTGCAAGTAGCAAATCAATGATAGTTGGCACAAAGAATATCAATATAGCTATTCCAAGCCTCTTAATAAAATTTTTTTGAGATTTCTTCATATCATCATCACTACCTGAAAAGACAGCTTTTGCAAAATCTACTATTCCAAATCCTAATAGAATTATAGGAACAACTATTTTAATAATGTTTGTATAAGATTTGATTTTGTTAATCAAATCTTGTCCCAACAATCCTTTACATCCAACAACGACATAAATGTCTCTCTCAGCGGCGAACTCTTCATATAGTCCTCTCAAGTCTGAAAGACCTTCTATATCAGAATTGTCATCAAGATATGATACACACTCAGTTAAAGTTGTTAATTCTTCGTCCAATTCACCTGTTACATCAGTTACTGTTTTACCTAATTCTCGCGATTCGTTTATTATAAACGAATTAACAACTTGTAAAGCACTAGAGTTATTTCCAATATATTCCATACCACCAATTCCGTATCTATATAATACGTAAGTAGTAAGCGAGTTTTCAAAGAAGCCATATTCTCCTGTTGCTCCCGTTAAACCATATATAGGAAAACCAGAGCTTACACTATAGACATTCCTTAAACTATCAAGTGCCCCCCCTAAATCATTAAACATTGCTGTCTCATTGTAATCGCTAGGAAAAGTATAACTAGCATTGTTTTTTTCCTTTTCAACAAAAGCACTACAATTATTAGATAATTTATTATACTGTTGTTTGTATTCATTAAAATACTTTTCTTGTTCATTTACACTGGCACTACTATCATTAAACCAATCATTTATTATATTTGGTAGTCCAGCAGAGTAGCTAGAGCCAAAAATTGGAGTCGCCATATTCTCTTCATTTAATTCGTGGATTATGAGACTATTGCGCTCGTTAATCTCAAAAATACTACTGCTAATTGAACCTGCTGAATCTATGATACGAATTTTAATGCTGGCTTCGAACCTCTCGGAGAAAAAGTTGCCAGTATTTAATCCTCCCATTACAACTCTGTAATTACCATCTCTATCATAATATTCCAAGTCAATAAAGTCAATAAATGCCTGACCAGTATTTTTTTTTACAAACAAAAACTGTGAATCATCTATTGAAATAATCCTACCAGGGCTATCACTAATTCCACCTAAAACCTTATTTGCTGACTCTTTACTTTTTCTTAGGCTCACTGGACAATAACCCTGTTCCAAATTTGTTGAGACGCCTCCCTCACCATAGTTCTCAACCGCATCACAATTTTTACTTCTATCGTCAGGATTAACATGCCAACACCAATCGACAATGTCAAATCCAAGTATATCCTTTCCATTATAAAACATCCATCCAGAACGATTATCACTATTGAACGAGCGGAAAAATAGCCATGTTTCGTCATCTTCTGACTCAGGGTTTTCTTTATTGACTGGACATTCAACAGCCACTACAAGTCCTTCTACTTTTTGAACAGAAATAAACAATGAAAGTACCATAAATAGAACAATATAGATATATCTTTTCTTCATAAAATAACACCTCATATACAAGTATCACTATAAATATAAAAACAAAAGTTGATAAAAACCTCGATAAAAATTAATCTTTATTAAATTATAACACAAGTCTGTCTAAAAAAAAAGATTTTTTAGTTTTTTTTCACTTTTTTAAATTGCGTATTAGGTGGACAGAAATAGAGAAAAATGTTATCATTATATTAGGTGATTTAAATGAAAAAAAAGTTTATATTGATTGGGATATTAATCATTACTATTTTTATGATAGTAGTTATATTAATTACAAGTAAAAGTAATTTAATCTCTTTAAATTACGATGAAATAATTCAAAAAATAAATAATAGTGAATCTTTTGTGTTATGTATAACCGCTACTGACTGTATTCATTGTCAAGATTTTAAACCAAAATTAGAAAAAATTGCCAATGAATATGATATCAAAATTTACTATACAGAGTGTGATTTATTTAGTGAAGAAGATTATGCTGACTTTAAAACTTCCTTTAGTTTTGATGGAAGTACCCCTACAACAATCTTTTTCATAGATGGGAAAGAAGAAACTACCGCTAATAGAATATATGGTAATGTCTCATCTGATAAAGTTATAGATAAACTCAAAAGTATTGGTTTTATAAGTGACTAATTAGATGTTAAGAGCGGGATATTATGGTTTCAGCCTATAAAAACTCTTTCACACATTTAAAACGTGCCAACTTTTAAAAAGAAAAGAGCATTGAATTTTTATCAATACTCTTAGAAATTTGACTTAATAACAATTAAATATTTTATAGAAATTGCTTTAATTTTTCAACTGCTTGTTCTTGCATATCAACATACTCTTGAACTAGCTTATGAACTTCTTCGTCAGTATTTTTATGGTTTAATAGTTTTCTTCCCTCGATGATGCCCATATTTGTACCTTGTAATAAAAGTTCAGCAATTTTGGAAGTACTCTCATCAGTCAGAGTCTTCATTTCAATACCATACCAAGTCATGACTTTATTTATAGTACTTGTTTCATGAGGTTTACCTTCATTATACTGGGGATATATCTCATTAATTTTATCAGATATGTCTTTGTACTTATGATATTGAATATTTAATTCTTCTTTTAAATCCTCGTTATTTACTTTATCTAAAATAAAGTGAATGGCATCTTTACCCATACAAGCACCCTTGTTTAGTTCATCCAAGACATTAACTTCGTTTTTATCTTCTTTCATCTTATCCCTCCAAAATTATAATGGGGGATTTTTCTGTATTTTATACAATTATAAGTAATTAATTTTATTATATCTTGTTTTTTTATTGACGATGTATTGTGAAACATTTTTGAAGAAGATAAAACTTATAAATCTTTTTCTATTAAGCTCTAAGTATTTGATTATTCATTTCATTATGCTGTAAAAGATAACTAAGCAACATTAAAAATATTTAAATACTTTTAGAAGAGTTATTTAAACTATATTCTCTCATAGAGTTTAAAATTTCATCTTTTTTTCTATTTAATTCATGATAGAGTTTTGTCTGGGCTGTTTCTTTGCTTTCTTTTAAAGAAGAAAGAAGACGATAATAATCTAGCGCATTACCAAAGTTAGCATTAAAAATATGAAATAATTGATTTAGACTTTCGAAATTTTCTTTGCCTATTTTATCAAATATAATAGAAATATTTCCATTTCTTCTACTAGCAATAATTTCTTTTTTATAAGTCATAAAAAAATCATGGACTAGGAATTTAAACTTTTCATAGTTTGTTCCTCCTCGAATTTTAGCGCTACTTTCTGTATTAAATATATATAGCCCATTTTCATGCATTGAAGTAGTAATCTCTTGGGCAATTAACTCATTGATTATTTCATTAAATAGTTCGTAACTTCTCTTTTCTTCCTCTTCATCTGAACTATTGTTTTCACCAGAATCATTTACTAATTCACTGTAAACTATATCATAACCACAAAGACAAGTATACCCATTATAGTCTACTCCTTGTAGGTGTAATTCGATGACGTGATTTAACTCATGCATTAGACTGACGTCCATATATTCCGGCATAATATACAAGTTTATAAATAGAATAGGATGTAAGATGTAGTCAGTGCCGACTTGTCTTAAATTAGGGCAAACATGTGTTCCTTTATTCTCATAAGCATCGATATCTAATCCATCATCTTTGTTGATAAGCCCTAGCTCATCTATTCGTTTTCTATTCTGTAAATAGTTTGGAATACCGCTATAATAGCTGGCTTTCTCCATTTTTTTGAATTTGCTTTTAAGGCTAACAATTCTTTCAACTAATTCTTGTGTTGGCCATATGGCCTGACAGTTGCTGTCACTTTGGTATTTATCATAGTCATCACCTAAATCAATTCCAAAAGCTCTGAAATATCTAATTCTACTATATTTAATACTATCTTTTTGATAATCACGACCACTTTTTAATTTATTGTCGTTTTCTTGTGAGAAAGCTTCTATATCACTATTGGCACTTACACTAAAGCCTACCACTGCACATATTTTGGGAAATTGATAAGCAGTTATCCTACTTTCGTTTGGCATTTTCATTATTTTTTCAAGTTCTTTAGGGTCTAGATTATCTTTTAACTGTGTTATTAATTGAAGCATTAGTTCTTTCTCAATATTGTTTTTCCTAGTTTTCTCTTGTTCAACTATCTGTTCGTATGAACTTAGAAGTTGCACATATTGATTAAATCTTTCGAGCAATTTCTTATACAATGTTATTTCTTTAATATGATCGTTGAAAACTCCCTGTTTTTGTAGACTTTCTATATTTTGTGTTGTAACTCCATCGTGAAATTGATTTAAAAAAACGACAGCTTTTTCTTTTAATGCCTCGTACTCTGGGTCACAAAATGGTATCTTAAGAGTATTTTTTATAGTGTTTTGTAAGTAAGTAGGAAGACTTTTTAAAATCACTTCTAACTGTGGATGATTTCTCAATGACTCAAACTTTTCTTCATCTATTAAAACTCCATATTTTTTAAATATTTCTAGGCATTGATTTCTTTGCCCGCTATATCTTTCTTGAGCACCAACTTGATATTTTTCATAAAAATTTAAATACTGATTTAGTTTGATTAGAGAAGGGAAATCAAAAGTAGTAGAATTAAAATATTTCTTTTTATTTTCGTCAGTATTTTCTATTCCAAGTTCAGTAAAAAAACTATCAATTAGATCGTTACTTACTGTTTTTTTTATTTTAATAAGTAAAACATCTAAATCTTCCGGAGTCTGGTAAGGTACTAGCAAGACACTTTTTAGTTTTTCTTCAATAAATGAGCGTTCTTCTTCACCATAGTAAGAAACGAATCCTTCCACTATCATAGAAAATTTTTGTTTTATTGTTTCTTCTGGCTGTAACATATTTAAATAAGTTTCAATCACAAAAATCACCCAACCATTTTTTAAAGGCATCATAATTTGGAGGATAGTCTCCTTTACCGTGCAATACATTATTATCTATTTTTAAGATAAATTCTTCAGAATCAATGATATTTGTTTTTGTATAATTATCTTTCCAATCTTTAACTATAAGCAATAATTCAGCAATTTCTTCATTAGTTATGGGATATGTTTTTGTTTTAGTGAGAAGTTGATTATTCTTTATATCAACAAAATAAAAATCACTTTTTATATTTGCATTGATTGTAATTTCAATCTTTTTTGTTTTAAACATTCTATCACCATTTTAATGATATCATATATTCAAAATAAAAACAATCAACTTTACATATCAGAGTGATTTTATTTTTACCAGTAAATAAAAAAAATTATTCTTTTTTTAAATAATCTTCTCCTTTAAATAAATCTTTTTTTAAAAGATTAGGAAACTTCTGCTGTCTTAAAGCCTCATACGTGACTATGGCAACACAATTTGAAAGATTTAAGGCCCTTATATTACTACTTGTTGGTATTCTATAACATCTTTCCAAATTGTTTTGTAGTATTTCTTTTGGAATGCCCGTGCTTTCTTTTCCAAATATTAAATATATTTTTTTATTTGTGTCAGAAAAATCTATTTCATCATAGGATTTTGTTGCATATCTTGTAAAAAAATATAGTTCTCCATTGTTTTTTTCTAAAAAATCATTATAATCTAAATAAGTAGTATACTGTACTTTATCGATGTAATTAGCAGTGCTTCTCTTTATTCTTTTTTCATCAAAAATAAAACCAAATGGTTCTATTAAATGTAAATGACTGTTCGTACCCGCACACGTTCGCATAATATTTCCTGTATTTTCAGGTATCTCTGGTTCATATAGCACAACATTAATCATAGATTATTCCTTCTTCTATAAGATATTTTTCTAAATTGTCGATGTTATAATTATCCATTTTAATTGAGTACATGCTTACTAACTGCCCCTCTTTAAAAAACATTATTGATGGAGAATCAGTTATATTGATGTCTTCATATTTATATTTTTCTTTTAAATCTTTTGCTACCTTTTCACTTTTTAACGGTGTTGTTAAGTCTAAATATAGCATGCTATTTTTTAATGATTGTTTTTCAATAATATCTTTAAATTTTAATTCAAATTCACGTACTTCTTGATTTTCTAAAAAAGATGAATATATAATGCAATTTTTATTTTCTATAAGATAGTTATCGAGTTCATTATAATTAATTACTTGCATATATTTGTCCATTATTGGTGTAGTTAATTTATTGTTCTCATAAGCACTATACCACATATAAAAATAAATGATTAAAATAGCTGATATTATTAGTATAACAGCTAATAAAATGTAGTTCTTAAAAGGGATATTTTTTTCTTTTTCCATGATGGCCTCCACTTAATATTTTACCAGTTTATATTCTTTTTTTCAAGAAAATTATATGAAAAAAGATGTCATTTTATGTTATAATAACATTATCTGTTGGTTGGGTGGTGAATATTATAAAAACCAATTATAGCATTATTTGCGAAAAAATTTTAAGTGATTTTAAAGGAAAGAAAAGACTGCTACTACACAGTTGTTGCGCTCCATGTAGTAGTTATGTTATTTCTTATTTAATTAATTATTTTGACATAACTATTTTATATTATAATCCTAATATTTTCCCTTATGAAGAATATGAGAAAAGAAAAAGAGAACAGATAAAACTAATTCATGAACTAAATGAAAACAATAATCTTTCTTTTATTGATTGTGACTACGATAATGAACTATATAATAAATCAGTTAAAGGATTCGAAAATGAACCAGAAAGAGGTAGTAGATGTAGTATCTGCTATGAAATGAGGATGGAAAAAGCAGCAATAATAGCTAAAGAAAATGGTTATGACTATTTTTGTACAACTTTGTCTGTGAGCCCATATAAAAATGCTGATCTAATTAATGAAATCGGAGAAATTCTAGAAAAAAAATATAATATTAAGTGGCTATATTCTGATTTTAAGAAAAAAGATGGATATAAAAAGTCAATTATTTTATCAGAAAAATATGGTTTATATAGACAAAATTACTGTGGGTGTATTTATTCAAAAAGAGACACATAAAAATATGTGTTTATATAAAAGAATATCGAAAAGGCATTCGATATTCTTTTATATAATATTTTGCCAAATTGCCTGGTAGTTATTTTTTATTTTGAATCAAAATAATCGCCGCAATTACAACTGCTACTGCTAAGATCAAACAAATTGTTCCTATTATTATATATTTATTTCTAGCGAATCCAGATGAATTGTTTCTAGCCATATTTGGTTGCGTGCTTCGAGAATCTATGCCAACAGCATTAGCCAAATTGGGATCTGATACAACTGCTAATTTTTCGGATTGTGGATTTGTAGCAGGGCTGCCACTTACCTCACTTACTGGCAATACTATTTCAGGTGTTTGGTTAGCAGTAAATGAACTTGAAATGTTTGGCTGGACATTGGCTGAATCATTTAAAGTTTGACTGTCTATTTGTGGTGTACTTATACTTTGCTCCTGAACAGTAAAACTGTCTGGCACAGTCCACATCGGAATTTCATTTCTATTATCTATTTTATCTTGTAAATATTCTTTGTAGAATGTGGTTGCTGATTCAACTAATTCTTTACTAGTTATTGCAACAGAGCAATTACTATAATATTCTTGTTGTCCGAGAAGTGGCACGTTACTTGATAGCTTTACTCCTAACTTACTTGAGAATTCTTCAATTATTTTTTTCGCTTCTCCACTTTTTTTAAATTCTGATGGTAATAAAATAACAATATTGTATACAAGATTACTTAATTTTCCTTTTTCATCGGCATTTATACCTTCAATAAAAGTTTTTCCTTCGGAATTAGTAATAAGTCTAGATACAAAAATTTGTTTATTTTGCTCATTTTCAGTAACACAATAAATCAGATAATCTTTTCCCTCATATACGAATTTCACTATAACATTAGACTCTTTTTGAATATTATTATTTTTATCAAACAAACTAAAACTTTCACTCATAAAAGTTCCTCCTTATACTAGCACTACTGTCTATTATGTGTTAATTGTAACACAAAATTATAATCTAAACAAGATATTTTTTAAATTTTGGCAAAAAAAAAATTATATTGAAAAATATAATTCACTAAAATAAAAAAATATTGGCAACGACCTATTTTAGCAGAATCCACTATCTTCGGCGCTGAAGTGTTTAACTTCTGTGTTCGGGATGGGAACAGGTGAACCACTTCGCAATAATCACCAATATAATTTTAACAAAATATAATAATTGTAATAGTTCTCTGAAAACATGATAATGTGGTTAATCAAATTAAATAATTTAGGGATTAAATCCTCAATCTATTAGTACTAGTCCGCTCAATGTATCGCTACACTTCCACTTCTAGCCTATCAACCAGTTAGTCTATCTGGGATTTTACTTGGTTATACCAATGGGAAAACTCATCTTGGAGAGGGCTTCACGCTTAGATGCTTTCAGCGTTTATCCCTTCCCTACATAGCTACTCTGCGCTGCCACTGGCGTGACAACA
>CALVHX010000011.1 GCA_944329195.1 uncultured Bacilli bacterium
AATATAGAGAGTTTAAATTTAAGTAAACTAGATACTTCATATATGACAAGTATGAGCTTCATGTTCTATAATAGTAGCGGGCTTAAAGAACTTGATTTAAGTAATTTTGATACTGCAAGAGTTACTAGTATGGCGCAGATGTTTAGTGGGTGTACTAACTTAGTAGACTTAGATCTATCAAGCTTTGATACTAGTAATGTTACCACTATCGATAATATGTTTAATGGGTGTACAAAACTTGTAAATTTAAATTTATCTAGTTTTAATACTTCTAAGGTAAGGAGTCTTCAGCAAACGTTTATGAATTGTGGAAGTCTAAAAGAGCTTGATTTAAGTAATTTTGATACATCTAGTGTTACTAGTATGAGGAGTATGTTTTATAATTGCCATAGTTTGACAAGTCTAGATGTAAGCTCTTTTGATACTTCGAAAGTGACTGATATGTGGCAGATGTTTCGGAGCTGCAGTAGTTTAACAGAATTAGACTTAAGTAGTTTTGATACTTCCAGCGTTACAAGTATGCATCAGATGTTTATGTACTGTTCTAGTTTGACAAGTTTAGATGTGAGTAATTTTGATAATTCGAGTGTGACTGATATGGAAAGTATGTTTGGGTATTGTACTAGTTTAACTGAGATAAATCTATCTAACTTTGGTACGGCAAAAGTTATTAGTATGGCACAAATGTTTCATGATTGTAGTAGTCTAGTAAAATTAGATTTATCGAGCTTTGATACTTCTAATGTGACAAGTATGTGGGGGATGTTTAGGGGCTGTAATAGTTTGGAAGAGTTAGACCTTAGTGGCTTTAATACTTCAAAACTAAAAAATATGGGAGGTATGTTTCAAAAGTGCACATCTCTAACAAGTTTAGATTTATCTAGTTTTGATACTACTAGTGTAACAGAAATGAGAGAAACATTTAGAGAATGTACGAGTCTAGTAGAACTTAATTTATCTAGTTTTGAGACTCCAAGTTTAACGGATATACATTTTATTTTTTGGAAGTGCACTAGTCTAACTAAAATTGATATGAGGAAAATGACATTTGTAAATGTAACTAGTTATAAGGATGCTTTTTGGAGCGTTCCAAATAGTGCTACTATCTATGTTAAAGATAGTACTGAAAGAGAATGGATAACTAGTAAATTTGCTAATTTAAGTAATGTAGTGATTGCGTAGTAAATATGAAAATTTAGTTATTATTTTATCAGTTCATCATATAATTAAAGTGTACAGAAAGGAATGATAAAATAAATATGGAAACAATTAAAGTTTCATCAAAGTCTAACCCAAATTCAGTAGCGGGAGCACTAGCTAATGTCTTTAGAGAAAAGGGGACAGTAGAAGTTCAGGCAATTGGGGCAGGAGCTTTAAATCAGGCTATAAAAGGAGTAGCAATAGCAAGAGGTTTTGTAGCACCATCGGGGAAAAATTTGGTTTGCATACCTGCATTTATTGATATAACTATAGATGGCGAAGAGAGAACCGCTATTAAATTAATTGTCGAGGCTAAATAGCCTTTTTCTTTTTGGATAGTTAGAGCTTGACTTAAATAAGAGTTTATTTTAGCATCCCTTTATATATGTGTCATATAATAAATATGGGGATAAATTTCTTTTAAGGTATTGACTTATGTTGTTAAAAATGGTATATTTATATCGCTTATGAATTTGAGTTTTGTCTTAAGGCAAAACTTTAATTTAAGATAAGAAATGAAACACCAGGATATGTGTAAGAAAGGAGTGAGATAATGCCTACAATTAATCAATTGACAAAGAAACCTAGAAGTAAAAAAAATAGGAAGAGTAAATCTCCTGTATTATTAGTAGGAAAAAACAGTATCAAGAAGAGACAGACTAGACAAGTATCACCTCAAAAAAGAGGAGTATGTACTCGTGTTGGTACTATTACACCTAAAAAGCCTAACTCAGCGCTTAGAAAATATGCTAGGGTAAGACTATCTAATGGTATGGAAGTTACTTGCTATATTCCGGGAATTGGCCACAACTTACAAGAACATAGTGTTGTTTTAATAAGAGGTGGAAGAGTAAAGGATTTAATTGGTGTTAGATACCATATAATTAGAGGTACTTTGGATACTGCTGGAGTTCAAAACAGAAAGCAAGGAAGAAGTAAATATGGTGCAAAAAAAGAAAAGAAATAATAACTAATAATATTGAAAGGAGGATACTATAATGAGAAAGAAAAGAGCAACTAAAAGAGATGTTCTAGCGGATCCTATCTACAATTCAAAAGTGGTTACTAAATTAGTTAATCATATTATGAAAGATGGTAAGAAGGGTACTGCTCAAAAAATCATCTATGGAGCTTTTGATATAGTAAAAGAAAAAACAGGTGAAGATGCTATGACTGTATTTGAAAAAGCTATGAATAATATTAAGCCTTCACTTGAGGTTAAATCCAGAAGAGTTGGTGGAGCTAACTATCAAGTTCCAGTGGAAGTTAAACCAGATAGAGCTCAAGCATTAGCGTTTCGTTGGCTTGCGCAATATGCGAGACTTAGAAATGGTCATTCGATGGCTGAAAATTTAGCAAATGAAATAATTGATGCCGCTAATGGTACTGGTGCATCTGTTAAGAAGAAAGATGACACGCATAAAATGGCAGAGGCTAATAAAGCATTTGCTCATTACAGATGGTAATTATTAGATAAATATTTATAATTATTTAATGAGATTTTTGTGAATAATAATAATTCTAAAAACAAAGAAGAAATCTTTGACGCATATAGACCATAAAAAAGTCTTATCTATGTATTATAAAGTAGAAAAGTTAAATGATTAATTAAAATGTTGATACAAAAACTTGTAAAAGAACTATTGCTAAAAAAACAGTAGTGGAAGGGGAGTATAGCATGTCAAAAGCAAGTAAAGAATTAATAAATCGGCTAGAAAAGGATATGTATAGAATATTTCGTTTTTCACTAGTGTTTGAAGATTTTACTGATAATACAGGATATGATTCACTATTTTTAGATAAGATATATGAAAAGATATACTATTTAAGAGAAGAAAAAAACAATTTGACTGAAGAAAAGCAATTAGAATTAGCAACTGATATACTAAATGATTGTGAAAAAATGGTGGATATAGCAGGAAGAGATAAATTTATTTTTTACGAAGATGGAGACGTTAACTATATATGGGATTATTCATTAATAAAAAGAAAAAATAATGAATAAAATTCATGATGTAAGGAGAAAAAATAGATGAGTAAGGGTGGAAAAAATAGAGATTGGGGATATGCAAGTTGTGATGATGATGGAAAGTTAACTTATACAAGTTATGAAAAAAGTGGTAAAGTAAATCGATATACTGATCTTGGAAATGGGAAACATACTCATGAAAATTGGGAAAAGAAAGAAGATTATAATTCAGGAAAAGCTCCAGATTATAGTAGAACAACTGAGAGTAAAAGGAATAATCCATCAATTGGTGAAGTTCAAAAAAATGGCGGCTGCTATCTAACTACTGCTTGCATGAAACATTATCTAAATAATTTTGATGATAATTGTTATGAACTTACTGTACTTAGATGGTTTAGGAATAATTTTGTATCCGAAGAAGATATTAGACACTACTATAGCGTTGCTCCTTATATTGTTGATGGCATAGAGAAAGAAGATAATAAAGATATTGTCTATGATTATATTTATGATAATATAGTAGATTATTGCGTTACTGCTATTGAAAATGGAAATTATGAGGAAGCATATACAAGATATAAAGAAAGTATTCTTAGTCTTGAAGAGTTATATTCTATAAGAGAATTAAGTAAAAAATTCATAAAAATACTTAGTAAATAATTACTATTAAAATAAAATTAGAAAGGAAATAAATTATGGCACGTGAAATAAGTTTAGATCACACAAGAAATATTGGAATCATGGCTCATATTGATGCTGGTAAAACTACTTGTACTGAAAGAATCTTATTCCATACTCATAAAATTCATAAAATTGGTGAAACACATGATGGTGCATCACAAATGGACTGGATGGAGCAGGAACAAGAAAGAGGTATTACGATAACCAGTGCTGCAACTACTGCGTTTTGGAAGGGCTATAGATTTAATATTATTGATACTCCAGGACACGTTGACTTTACTATTGAAGTACAGAGAAGTCTTAGAGTATTAGATGGTGCTGTCTTACTAATTGATGCTCAAGCGGGAGTTGAACCGCAAAGTGAGACAGTATGGAGACAAGCGAATGAATATAATGTACCTAGAATAATTTTTGCTAATAAAATGGATAAGATGGGAGCTGATTTCTATTTTAGTTTAGGTACAATTAAAGATAGACTTGGTGCAAATTGTGCTGCTATCGAGTTACCTATTGGCGCTGAATCTGAATTTAATGGGGTAATTGATTTGGTTACCATGAAGGCATATCATTTTGATGGTAAACAAGAAGAGAATTATACGGAAATTGAAATCCCAGAAGATATGAAAGAAAAGGCTGATCAATATCGTAATATTCTTATTGAAGCCGCTGCGGACTTTGATGAAGAATTGATGATGAAATATTTAGATGGTGAGGAAATTACTGAAAGTGAGCTGAAGAAAGCAATTAGAACAGGAGTTTTAAAAGCAGAGTTCTTTCCTGTAATGTGTGGAACAGCACTAGGTAATATGGGAGTTAAATTGCTTCTTGATGCAGTGGTTGACTACTTGCCTGCACCTACGGATATTGAAGCAATTGAATGTACTGATCCTAAAGGTAATACAGTATTAAGGCATCCTTCTGATGCAGAACCATTTACAGCTTTAGCCTTTAAGATAGCTACTGATCCATTTGTTGGAAGACTTACATTTTTTAGGGTATATTCTGGTACACTAAAAAGTGGATCGTATGTTTTAAACTCGACGAAGAATGTTAAAGAAAGAATAGGCAGAATACTTCTTATGCATGCAAATCATAGAGAAGAAATTCCAGAAATATATTCAGGTGAGATAGGTGCGGCTGTAGGGCTTAAGAATACTACGACAGCGGATACTTTGTGTGATGAGAAAAAACCTGTAATAATGAAGGGAATGGATTTTCCAGAACCAGTTATTACGCAAGCAGTTGAACCAAAGACGAAAGCTGATCAAGAAAAGATGGCTATTGCTCTTCAAAAACTAGCAGAAGAAGATCCAACTTTTAAGATTAGTACAAATCCAGAAACTGGACAAACGACAATTTCGGGAATGGGTGAACTTCACTTAGACATAATCGTCGATAGAATGAGAAGAGAATTTAATGTAGAGGCTACAGTTGGTGCACCGATGGTTGCTTATAGAGAAACAATTACGCAAATGGGTGAATGTGAAGGAAAACATATTAAACAATCTGGTGGTCGTGGACAATATGGACATGTTTGGGTTAGATTTGAACCAAATCCTGAAAAAGGATACGAATTTGTCGATAACATTGTCGGAGGCGTCGTACCTAGAGAATATATTTCAGTTATTGATAAAGGACTTCAAGAAGCAATGCAGACAGGTGTACTTGCAGGTTATCCATTGGTAGACGTTAAAGCTACATTATTTGATGGTTCATATCACGATGTCGACTCTTCTGAAATGGCGTTTAAGATTGCTGCTTCTCTTGCTGTTAAAGAAATAAAAAATAAATGTAAGCCAGTACTTCTTGAACCAATAATGAAAGTTGTAGTTATTGCACCAGATGAGTATACTGGAGCAGTAATTGGTGACTTAACTTCGAGAAGAGGAAAACCTCAAGGTCAAGAATCTCGTGGTAATGCGACTGCGTTTACTGCAATGGTACCTCTTGCTGAAATGTTTGGATATGCTACAAGTCTTAGAAGTTCAACGCAAGGTCGTGGTAACTATACTATGGAACTTGATCATTATGAAGAAGTACCAAAATCAATTGCGGATGAAATAATCAAAAAAAATGGTGGAAATTAGTAAAACCACTTGAAAAAAAATCTAATTATGATAAAATATAATATGTAAATTAAGAAAGAGAGGAAAATTATAATGGCAAAACAAAAATTTGATCGTTCAAAACCACACGTTAACATTGGTACAATTGGCCATGTTGACCATGGTAAAACTACACTTACTGCCGCTATTACAAAAGTATTAGCATCAAAAGGTGGAGCAGAATTTATTGATTATGCAAACATAGATAAAGCTCCAGAAGAAAGAGAAAGAGGAATCACAATCAATACAGCACATGTCGAGTATCAAACTGAAAAAAGACACTATGCTCACGTGGATTGCCCAGGACATGCTGACTATGTAAAGAACATGATTACTGGTGCAGCACAAATGGATGGTGCAATTCTAGTAATTGCTGCTACTGATGGTCCTATGGCTCAAACTAGAGAACATATCTTACTTGCTAAACAAGTTGGTGTTCCTAGAATGGTTGTTTATATGAACAAATGTGATATGGTTGATGATGAAGAACTACTAGATTTAGTAGAAATGGAAATCAGAGAACTATTATCAAAATATGGTTTTGATGGAGATAATACTCCAGTTATCAGAGGATCAGCTCTTAAGGCTCTTGAAGGTGATGAAAAATATGTTAAGTCTATCGAAGAGCTTATGGATGCTGTCGATGAATGGATTCCAACACCAGAAAGAGATACTGATAAACCATTCTTGATGTCAATCGAAGATGTGTTTACAATTACTGGTAGAGGAACTGTTGCTACTGGTAGAGTAGAAAGAGGACAACTTAAACTTAATGATACAGTTGAGATAGTTGGTCTTAAGGATACTAAATCTACTGTTGTTACTGGTATCGAAATGTTTAGAAAACAACTAGATTATGCTGAAGCAGGAGATAATGCTGGTGTTCTTCTTAGAGGTATCGATAGAAAAGATGTTGAAAGAGGACAAGTTTTAGCTAAACCTGGAACTGTTACTCCACACAAAAAATTTGAAGCACAAGTATACGTACTTTCTAAAGAAGAAGGAGGAAGACATACACCATTCTTTACTAATTACAGACCACAGTTCTATTTTAGAACTACAGATGTAACTGGTGTTGTTACTCTTCCAGAAGGAACTGAAATGGTTATGCCTGGCGATAATGTTACTATGACTGTTGAACTAATAGCTCCAATTGCGGTAGAAAATGGAACAAAGTTCTCTATTCGTGAAGGTGGACATACAGTTGGTGCTGGTTCAGTTACTAAAATTATTGAATAGGGTATTAATGTTTGATTATTAATTAAAAGAAGAAAACTATGATTTATAATTTTCTTCTTTTTTCTTTTATGCTAATTATTATGAAAAGATGTGCAGATATTTTTGTGCTGTTTAAGTGCTTTTCTTCTGTAAAAAAAAAGAGAAAAATATAGACATTTTTGGGGAAAATATATATAATATAGGTAATTGAGGTGGATGTTATGGGTGATACCAAGTTTTACTATATTGAAAGTAGTATTAGTCAAAAGCAAAATGAACTATCTTTTTTTGCATATGTAAAGACAGGTGATAGCGGTTATGATTACTACATTATTAACTTATATATGAATGATACGATAGAGTGTGATGTGTCAAAGATTTCTAATATTTTTGCTTATGTTAGTGAAAACAAGATTAAAGTTGGTAAAACTTTTGATAGTAACGAAAATGAGAATCTGTATAAATATTTGATAAAAGAACTTTGGAATTATATATTTGTTAATGGATACTCAATTTTTGATTTACAAAAAATTAATTTTGATGATGGTATTAGAAGTAGTGACATTGAATTATTTGTTAAAGGAATAAAAAAATAAAACAGAATAGAAGGGATAATAATGGAAATTCAAAAATTGATGGATGAGATAGTCGAAAAGGCACAATTTGGAATAAATAAGTTGGGGTGGAATAAAGATGAAACTATTAGGTATATTTACATTTCTCTAGGAAAAGAGATAAGCAAAAGTACTAAATTTTTTTATTCGGTGGAAGAAAAATTTGATGAGAATGACAGACTTAGTATAGAAGAAATGAAGAAAATACATGAAGCAGACTTTTCATTTGAAGTTACTTGTCGTAGTTCTGCTAAAATGATAGTGGAAATGCTACAAAGAGTGGGAATTGAGGCGAAATTAATGATGACAGTTGCTTCAGATAAGTATTTGGAAGATGCTGAATCATCTGAAATGTATGATATTTATCATTATTTTGTCTTATGTGTTGGAGAAGAAGGTAAAAAATATTTTTTAACTTTGAATGCAGATTTAGTTAATATTAAATTTGGTTTTTCTACTGAACATTTTGCTAATAACATATCTTATTATGTTATTGATCCTAAAACAGGAGATTATTGTCTAGATCAAAATGGCGAAAAAATTCAGTATTATCAAGGTGAAAAAGTAGATAATAGTATAATGCCAATTGATAAAATAAAAGAAATCGATAAGAAAATTGGGTATTTAACAAATTTTGGTGAAGGCAGATATGATTATGTGCCGGATTTATCTTATCTTCATAAAAAGGAAATGGATACTAAATACAGTGATATTTTAATTTTGGAAGATAATTATAATTTCTATAGGGGATTAGAAGAGTTGTTTTTAAAATTTGGTAAAGAAAAAATAAGGGATTTAACTAGAGATGAACTAATTGAAATAGAAAAATATATATGTAACAAATCAATCTCATTAATAGAAACAAGATTAGGATCTGAAATGACAGATGAGGTGAGAGTAAAAATAAATGATTTATTATTACAAAAAGACTTTAAGTCTATTAGTATAGAAATTAACAAATTTATTTCTAATATAAGCAAAGAAAAGG
This sequence comes from uncultured Bacilli bacterium, assembly GCA_944329195.1. GTDB lineage: Bacteria > Bacillota_I > Bacilli_A > RF39 > UBA660 > CAG-302. Next base: position 8,776 of record CALVHX010000011.1, read on the forward strand.
AAATAGACACTAATGAGAGTGAGCTTTATCAAAAATCATTTGCAATAGGTTCGGCGATGATAAATGTATTAAGAGCAATAGAAAAGTTAATAAATTCTGAAAGTGAAATGGAAATAAGGGAAGATTCATCTAGGTATAGAGATTGTTTTAAAACTTTATTGAAACTTTTTGCTGATCAGTCTTATCTTAAAGATAACAAAGGAAGCGCTGATAGGCAGACATTTAGTAATAAATTTCTATATAAAAGACTAAAGAATTTATTTATGTATGATTTTGAATGTATGGAGACAGCTGAAACGGGATACTTACCGGATTTTTGTAGCTATGGAGTACTACAACAACAAAATTTTATTAAAGAGTACTTAAGAAAAATATTTCAAGGGATATTTGCAGATGATAGTGAATATGAAAAAAGAGTATTGTTCTCTTCAATAGTGCTAGATGAAAATTTAGAAAATTATTGTTTTTTGATTGGTATTTATAATGATAGAAAACCAGAAGAACATACGTATTTCTTTATTTATGATCCTTTGTCTAATACTATGACTGATGATATATCTGCATTAGATATAATGATTAATTATAAATTATTAAGTCAGACTGTCAATGCAAAAATTGAAAAAATTGAGAATTCAGGAAGAAAAGTATAATTGTTATAATATTTATGATTATTATTAGAGCTATAATTTTACTTTATTTTTGCCTTTTGCAGAATTGACAGTAGCATTACTTTATGTTATGATATGGTTACACAAATTTGGAAGGGAGGTGTAGTAATGAACAAAGAGTTAGACAGCCTTGCAGCGCAAATCGCTTCTTGTTATAGTAAAGCAGAAGAAGAAAGAAATCTTATGAGTGAGAGCGAGTATGTAAGTTACAAATATGCTCGTGCATACATGAGAGTTGTTATTGGAATGTTGGAATTTTTTTCTGAGAGCGATATCCAGTTTGGGGAAGAATTTTCAAGGACTGCTCATGGTTTTAGGTGCTTTAACTCGCTTAATTTGGGTCTTTATGCTAATATACGTTGTACCATATCTAAATCAGTATTGCGTTTGGAATTCACGGATATTCCTTATAATTTTCGTCTAAAAAGCGTAGGTAGAGGTTATCTTGATTTAGAGCTTGTAAACGAATTGTTATCACCATACGGTATCGGTATAGAGGAGGTAGAAGAAAAAAGATCTTGTAGTACTATTATAACATGCGATAGAATTGTTCTTGATAAATATATGAGTGAAGAAAACAATTTTGGTAGACCAGAAAGTGGCACTAAAAGAGTACGTAAGCCTTTCTGATTGCAAAATTTTTAAAATTCCAGTCTTGATATTTGCTCCTATATAGTAGTATAATATCTTCGGAGATTGAGTTATCTAAAGCATTGACTGGTTTCTTTGCTCTATTGCCATGTATAAATGCTGATTTACCTTTCTCCTTATATTTAATAATAAGACGATCAACTTGTCTTCTAGATATACCGAGTTTTTTGCTAGCTCGATTTTTGTTACCATTATGGATAGCTAGTTCTTTAATGATTTCATATTTTTCTTGTTCATTCATTCTTAATTCAACCTCAGCTTCTCATAGCTATCGTCTTCCATTGGAGGAAAAGTTTAGTTTGAAGTATGGTACAATTTGTGATCGTTTTTCATTTTTGAATATTACTAATAGTGCAAAAATAGAAGGCGTTATAAATGAATTGGGATTATTTTTTAAATTCACGAATACTCCTTATAATTTTTGCCTAAATGGATTAGGTAGAGATTATCTTGATTTAGGGCTTGTAAACAAATTGTTATCACCATACGGTGTAGTGGTTAGGGAAGATGGAGCCTCTTGTACCCATATAACATATTATAAGGATTCTCGTGTTATGGCAGAGGTTGAAAGGGCTTCTGTAATTTCTAAAAATATAAAGGTGATGTCAAGGACAATTTAAAAATGCACAAAATTGTACATTCTTATTGTGTTATTAACAACAGGTATTATTAGTAAAGAGAAAAGTGGTTAATAGAGATGACTTATGGTTGTCTCTTTTTTCGTTATATTTTTTCTTTACACTTAATTATTCTTTTGTTATAATAGTGTAGAAAAAAGAGGGAAATGATTATGAAAATAAAATATACATTACTACATAAAGATAGAAATACTAAAGCGAGGTATGGTACTATTACTACTAATTATGGTACTTTTGAAACACCGATGTTTATGCCGGTTGGGACACAGGCTACAGTGAAAACTTTAGATACTGATGAACTTAAAGAAATTGGTTCTGCATTTATTTTATCTAATACTTATCATCTATGGCTAAGACCTGGTGAAGATATTGTTAATAGAGCAGGTGGTCTTCATAAATTTATGAATTACTATGGTCCTATTCTAACTGACAGCGGTGGTTTTCAAGTATTTAGTTTGGCAAATGCTAAGGATATAAGTGAAGAGGGGGTTTTGTTTAAAAGTCATATAAATGGTGAAAAATTATTTTTAACTCCTGAAAAAAGTATTGAAATTCAAAATAAATTAGATAGTGATATTGCGATGAGTTTCGATGAATGTCCTCCCGCTAGTGCGCCTTATGATTACTTAAAAAAGAGCGTCGAAAGAACAGTGAGGTGGGCTAAACGTGGCAAAAGTGTTCACAAGAATGAAAACCAAAGTTTATTTGGAATAGTTCAAGGAGGAACTTATTGTGATTTGCGAAAGTATTCGGCTATTGAAACAGTAAAACTAGGATTTGATGGGTATTCTATTGGAGGAGTTGCCAATGATGGTGAAAGTAAAGAGGATATGTATATTGCTATCGACTATTCAATACCTTACTTGCCAGAGGATAAACCTAGATATTTGATGGGGGTAGGAGAGCCTACTGACTTATTTGAAGGTGTTGAAAGGGGAGTAGATATGTTTGATTGTGTTCTTCCAACTAGACTGGCAAGACATGGGCATGCTTTTACTAAATATGGTAAGATTAATTTAAAAAATGCTAAATATAAGGAAGATTTTACTTCGGTAGATGAACATTGTGATTGTAAATGTTGTAAAAATTATACGAAAGCGTATATTAGACATTTATTAATTGCTAATGAAACTTTGGGGCAAAGATTACTTTCTATTCACAATTTGAGGTTTTTAATTAAGATTATGGAAGAGATTAGAAATTCTATTAAAGAAGATAAATTTGTGGATTTAAAAAGAGAGTTTTATGAAAATTATAAGGGGGAAAGATAATGAAAAAACCAAAAATACCTTATGCTATAATCGTATCTTCCTTTAAAAATAAATTAAATAGTAGGGAAATGATAGAACTTGCTACTGCTTACTATAATGGGTGTGATTTAGTTGAATATATATCTGAAAATCAAACTAGATTTTGTATGCATAACAGATCTTCCCTTGTAATAAATGCAAAAAGAAAGAATGATACTTATTACTCTAAAGGACAAGAGATACTAGTGAGTCCATTTAATGAACATGGCTATGGCGCTTATGCTATACAGGGGGCAACTGTTAAAGAAGAAAGCACTAGATTGGAAGATTTTCTACATGATTGTGAAAATTATTATTCATCATTTCTGGTTATTCTAGATGAATATATTAAAACTGTATTAGAACATAGTGAGGAGGTAACTTCTTATATTAAAAATGTGCTATCAAAAGATAGGTGCACAGTGTTTAAATGGATATATTTTTATAATGAAGAGGCAAAGTGTTATGAACGTTACTTGTTTCCACTTATAGATGAGTTGGAGGTCACAAAGATTGTTTTTCAGTACTACTATTATATTCCAGATATTTCTAAAAGAATAATTACGGATTCTTCTGAATATTCTAGTCATCTTCTCAATATTAAATTAACTAGAAGGAAAAATGATGAAGATGATCCTCTAGTATATGTAGGGGAAGAAACTATAGCTGATTATCAAGATTTTGAGGTTTTGGCTAATATTTATGAACTATTATATAATAAAGAATTACTTAATGAATTAAGTAGTGTAATTGAAGAAAAAAAAGCGAGATATAGAAGAAGATAGCTTGTTCTTTTTTCTTTACTTTAACATATAATTATGATATACTCGTGTTACAAGAGTAAAAGAGGTAAGTTATGAAAAAAATAATAAAAAGGAATATAATAAATTTATGTATATTATTATATTTTGAATTTTCTTTAGGATTATTACTATATGATGTATATGCTAGAGAAACTATATTTAGTATTGTAATATATTCTATTTTTTCTTCTCTTATAATTACGTTTCTTACTACTATCTTTCCGTGTAAAGTTAATAAAATTTTAAATTATGTCATCTACTTTGTCTTGTCATTCTGGTTTAGTTTGCAGTTTACTTTTAAGTCATCGATAAAGACATTTTTTACAATTTCTCTTTTTAAGATTAGTGATCAGGCTGTTGGATTTATAGGTGAATTTTTCTATATTATATTAAAAAATCTTTATGGTATAATAATCTTTTTTCTTCCCTTTATCTTACTAATTGTTTTTAGAAAGAAAATTGATTATGAAGTGGAAAAAGAGGGTAGGCTGTATTTAATTAGTTATTTAGTTATTGCTCCCCTTGTTTACTTTGGTTATACATATTACTTAAACTATAGAGATAACAGTACGATATCTTTATATGATTTGTATTATAATACTGACAATATACCACTTAGTATACAAAGACTTGGATTACTTCCTAGTACAGGATTAGATGTTTACCGAAGTGTTTTTGGTTTTGAGGAAAAAATAATTAAGGTTGAATATGAGGAAGAAGATAATGAGGAGGAAATATTTTCTTATGGAGATAATAAATTAAATCTCAAATTAGATAGTAATCTTTCTTCAGTTGTAAAAGAGTATATTGAAAATAATCAAGGAACTAAGAAAAATAAGTATACTTCAATTTTTGAAGACAAAAATCTTATTTTTATAGTTGCGGAAAGTTTTAGTACTATTGGGGTAAATGAAGAACTGACGCCGACATTATATAAGCTTACTAATTCTGGATTTATTTTTGAAAATTTTTATGTACCTTATTATTTGAGTACTATAGGGGGAGAGTTTTCCGCAGTTACTGGTATATACCCTGATACTTCGACTTTAAGTACTTGGAGGAGTGGAAATAATTCTTTTCCTTTTGGTTTATCTAATGTTTTTGAAAATAAGGGATATAATACGTATGCTTATCATAATCATTCGGGTTATTTTCAAGATAGGTACAAGTATTTGAAATCAATTGGTTTTGATAATTTTAAGGCTTGTTACATGGGTCTTGATATTAACTGTGATATGTGGCCTGAAAGCGATGTTGAAATGATTGAAAAGACATATGGTGAATATATAAATAGTGATAAGCCTTTTCTTGCCTATTATATGACTGTGTCTGGACATTTAGAATATAATTTTTCTGGAAATAGTATAGCTTCTAAAAATAGGAGTTTAGTAGATAATTTACCGTATAGTGATTCTGCTAAAGCATATCTTGCAACACAAATAGAGTTAGATAGATCTTTAAAGCTATTAATAGACAAATTAGAAGAAAATAATATACTAGAGGATACAGTGATTGTTTTACTAGCGGATCATTATCCTTATGGATTAACGCTCGATGAAATGAATGAACTATCTAGTTATGAAAGAGATGGATTGTTTGAAATTAATCATAATTCTCTTATTATATGGAATGAAAATTTAAATACTATAAGGGTAAGTAAAGTTGGAATGCCAACGGATGTTATTCCAACTGTATATAATTTGTTTGGAATTGATTATGATTCACGTCTTTATGTAGGAAATGATCTTTTGTCGACAGCGGATGGTTTGGTAATATTAGGAAATAGATCTTGGATTACAGATAATGGGAAATATAGTAGTGTAGATAATACTTATTCTGGGATAGAAGATACTGGTTATGTAGATAAAATAAATAGTATTGTTGCTAATAAAATAGCTTTTAGTAAAAGTATTATTTCTACTGATGGATATAAATATATTAGTGTGGAATAATTGATGTTTGAATTAAAAAAGTGAGGATTTCTTGCTTTTTCTTTATTTATAAGATAAATAATGAATTTAAGTACATTAATTGAAGTTATATGGGCATCTCAAAAATGCTCTGTTTTATCGCACTTATGGCTGAGTAGTATCATATTTTTTGAAAAAGAAAGAAAAAAGAAAGAAAAAAGTTCTTTTTTTGCTTGATTTTAATAAAATAATAGGGTATAATTGTAGAAGTGTGACTGGCTTAGATGTGCGAAGTTGCTGATACACCCGGTTAAGTTGTCAGAAAAAATAAGGGCTATCAGGTAATTCGTTCGGAGCTATGTCTATACCAAGATATAGGCGAAGGGAGGACAACAATGGCAAAAGAAAAAGTGAGAATTAAACTAAAAGCTTACGACCACAGAATTCTTGATAATGCTGCTGCTAAAATAGTTGCAACTGTCAAGAGAACTGGTGGAGAAGTATCTGGCCCTGTACCATTACCAACTGAAATTGAAAAAATAACAATTTTAAGAGCGGTACATAAGGACAAGGATTCGAGAGAACAGTTTGAAAAGAGAACTCACAAAAGATTAATTGACATCAATAATCCAAGTAAGGAGACTATTGAAGCATTAGCTCATTTGGATTTACCAAGTGGTGTCGATATACAAATAAAAAAATAGTAGGAGGAAAAAATGAAAGGAATCTTAGGAAGAAAAAGAGGAATGACCGAAGTATTTACTACTGATGGAAAACTTATTCCAGTAACTGTTATCGAAGTTGATGAAAATGTGGTATCACAAGTTAAAACTAAAGATACAGATGGATATGATGCTATTCAGTTAGCTACGGTAGATAAAAAAGAGAAACGTAGTAATAAACCAGAAATTGGTCATCTTAAAAAAGCATCTGCTGGCCCTAAGCGCTTCTTAAAAGAAATTAGAGGTGCAGATGTAAGTAATTATGCAGTAGGAGACAAGCTTAAAGCAGATGTTTTTACAGCAGGAGAAATGGTCGATGTAACCGGCACTTCTAAAGGTAAAGGTTTTCAAGGTGTTATTAAAAGATATAACCAAAGTAGAGGACCTATGAGTCATGGTTCACAATATCACAGAGGTGTAGGTTCGATGGGTACGATGTTACCAATGAGAGTTTTACCGGGAAAGAAACTACCTGGACATATGGGTAATGAACAAGTTACTATTCAAAATCTAGAAGTAATTAAAGTTGATCTTGAAAATAATGTTATCTTAATTAAGGGAAGTGTACCTGGACCTAAAAATTCTTTAGTATTGGTAAGAACTGCTGTTAAATCTGGTGATAAGAAATGTAATCCAGTTGAATTAGTTGTTTATGAAGAGGATGTACCTACAGAAGAAGTAATTGAAGAGACAATCGAAACAATTAACGAAGAATTAGCAGAAGAGAATACTAACGAAGAGACATCACAAGAAACAGAAAATTAGTAGTATTAAAAGCAAGCTAAAAATTTGTGATGGAAAAAGGAGGAAATTATGTCTAAAAAGATAGATGTTTTAAGTCAAAAAGGCGAAAAGGTAAAAGATATAAAATTAGAAGATAACATATTTAATATAGAACCAAATGATGCTGTAATCAAAGATGCTGTCGTCTCTGCTATGGCAGGGGCAAGACAAGGGACTTCTAAAGTAAAAACTAGAAGTGAAGTGTCTGGTGGTGGAAGAAAACCATATAGGCAAAAGGGAACTGGTAATGCTAGACAAGGAAGTATTAGGGCTCCTCAATACCGTCATGGTGGAATTGTCTTTGGACCTGTACCAAGAGATTATTCAAAGAAAATGAATAAGAAAGAAAAGAGACTAGCTTTAAAGTCAGCTTTATCTTATAAGGTATTAGATAAAGAGTTACTAGTAATCGATACTATTAATTTTGAAACTAATAAGACAAAAGAGATGGTAGAACTATTAAACAATTTAAATATAACTAATAATAAAGTGTTAGTGTGTGTAAGTGAACTTACAGATAATGTATGTTTATCTGCTAGAAATTTAGCAAACGTTAAAATAGTTTTGCCAAGTGAAATTAATACTTTTGATTTAGTTTCATCAGATAATCTACTAATCGAAGAGGAAGCATTAAAAACATTAGAGGAGGTGCTTAAATAATGAATAATTATCGTGATATAATTTTAGCACCAGTTATTACTGAAAAGACAGCCTATGCTGAAAGTGAAGGTAAATATGCATTTAAAGTTGCATTAGATGCTAATAAGACACAAGTAAAACAAGCTGTCGAGAAAATTTTCAATGTCAAAGTGAAAAAAGTTAATATTGTAAACTCTCATCCAAAGAAAAAGAGAGTTGGAAGATATACAGGCATGACTAATAAATATAAGAAAGCTATAGTAACTTTAGCGGAAGGTAATACTATTAGTTTTGACTAATGTGAGGAGGGAAAATAATGGCAATAAGAGTTTATAAACCAGTTACAAATGGTACTAGGCAGAGATCTGTCATAACAAGTGAAGAAATTACAAAAAGTACTCCTGAAAAAAGTCTAACAGTAACTAAAAAGAAGACTAATGGTAGAAATAATCAAGGAAAGATAACTGTTAGACATAGAGGTGGCGGAGCAAAGAGAAAATATAGAATTATTGATTTTAAGAGAAGAAAAGATGGCGTTGCTGCAATGGTAACTGCTATTGAATATGATCCTAATAGAAGTGCAAATATTGCTCTTATCACTTATAAAGATGGAACTAAATCATATATTATTGCTCCTAAAGGTTTGACAGTAGGAACAGTTGTCGAATCTGGAGAAAATGTTGATATTAAAGTTGGGAATGCCCTTCCTATTATGAATATTCCTGTAGGAACGGTGATACATAATATCGAGCTAAAGCCTGGAAAGGGTGCTAGCCTTGCAAGAAGTGCAGGTGCTTCTGCTCAAATTCTTGGTAGAGAAGATAAATATGTACTTATAAGATTATCTAGTGGTGAGACTAGAAAAATATTAGGAACTTGTAGGGCGACGATTGGCAGTGTTGGTAATGAAGACTACGGACTGGTTAAAGTCGGTAAAGCTGGAAGAACTAGACATATGGGCATTAGACCTACAGTTAGAGGATCAGTTATGAACCCTAACGATCACCCACACGGTGGTGGTGAAGGAAGAGCACCGATAGGAAGAAGTGGTCCTATGACACCTTGGGGTAAACCTGCTCTTGGTTATAAGACTAGAAAGAACAAAAAACAGTCGGATAAATATATCGTGACTCGTCGTAAAAAATAAAGAAAGGAAGATTAAATAATGGCTAGAAGTATAAAGAAAGGACCTTATGTCTTTGAAAGATTATTAAAGAGAGTAAGAGCATTAAATGAATCTGGTAAGAAGGAAGTTATTAAAACTTGGTCTCGTCGTTCAACAATCTATCCTGAATTTATTGGTCATACTTTTGCTGTTCACAATGGTAAAGAATTTATTCCTGTCTATGTGACTGAAGACATGGTCGGACATAAATTAGGAGAATTTTCTCCAACTAGAAAGTTTGGCGGACACGGTTCAGACAAAGATAAGAAATAATTTTCGTCGAAGGAGGATAATAATGGAAAAAACTGAAGCTAAGGCAATAGCAAAGACAGTTAGAATATCTCCAAGAAAGACAAGACTTGTTATTGATTTAATAAGGGGCAAAGATGTTAATGAGGCGAGAGCTATTCTTGCCAATCAACCACAGAGGGCATCTGGAGTGATTTCTAAGGTATTAGAGTCAGCTATTGCAAATGCTGTTAATAACTTTAACATGAGAGAAGATGATCTTTATGTTAAAACTTGCTTCGTTGATGAAGCATTAGTAATTAAAAGAATTAAATTTGATTCTAGAGGTCGTACAGGTAGAAACGACCATAAGACAAGTCACATAACTATAGTAGTGGCCGAAAAATAGTAAAAGAAGGAGGACATTTGGATGGGACAAAAAGTCAGCCCTGTAGGGCTTAGAATAGGCATCAATAAAGACTGGGAGTCAAAGTGGTTTGCTGATAAAGACTATGCTAAATACTTGAATAACGATTATAAAATTCGTAAGTATTTAAATGATAAATTTAAAACAGCTAGTATTTCACAAATTGTTATAGAAAGAAATCCGAAGAGATGTGAAGTATTTATCTATGCTGCAAAACCAGGTTTAATTATTGGTCAAAGCGGTGTCGAAATAGAGAAAATTAAGAAAGATGTTTCAAAACTAGTTGGTGAGCAAATTCAAATATCTGTTGTTGAGGTTAAGAATCCAGATATGGTTGCCCAAATAGTTGCTGATTCCATCGCCCATAATATTGAAAATAGAGTTTCATTTAGAGTTGCACAGAAGAAAGCAATTAGAAATGCAATGAAAGCTGGAGCTAAAGGAATTAAAACGTTAGTATCTGGAAGGCTTGGGGGAGCAGATATTGCTCGTGGTGAAGGATATTCAGAAGGAACTATTCCGCTTCATACTCTAAGAGCAAATATTGATTATGCTACATCAGAAGCTGATACAACATATGGTAAGATCGGCGTAAAAGTATGGATTTATAAAGGTGAAATACTTGAAAAGGGAGGTAATTCTCATGTTGATGCCAAAAAGAACTAAACATAGAAAAACTTTCCGTATCAAATACGAAGGAAAAGCTAAAGGAAATACAACTCTTCATTTTGGAAGTTATGGTTTAATGGCAAAAGAAGGTGCTTGGATTACTTCTCAACAAATCGAAGCGGCTAGAATTGCTATGACTAGATATATGAAGAGAGGTGGTAAAGTGTGGATTAATATTTTCCCTAACTTATCACTTACTAAAAAACCATTAGAAACAAGACAAGGTAAAGGTAAAGGAAATCCAGAAGTATGGGTTGCCGTAGTTAAAGAAGGAAAAATAATGTTTGAAATTGATGGTGTCGATGAAGCTACTGCAAGAGAGGCTTTAAGACTTGCATCACACAAATTACCAATTAAGTGTAAATTTGTAAAGAAAGAAGAAAGTGGTGAAACAAATGAAAACTAATGAATTAAGAAAGTTAACCACCGAAGAATTAAATAAGAAAATAGCAGATTGTAAAGAAGAACTATTTAATTTAAGAATGCAAAAGGCAACAGGAATGCTTGAAAAGCCTTCAAGAATTAGAGAACTTAGAAAGACTGTTGCAAGAATTAATACAATTCTTAAAGAGAGAGAAGAAGGTTAGTAGGAGGAGCTTATGGACAAAGAGAAAAGAGAATTAATAGGTGTTGTCGTTTCTGATAAAGCTGATAAGACAATTACAGTTAAAGTTGAAACTTATAAAAAGCACCCATTATATGGAAAAAGAGTAAAATATTCAAAAAAATATGCTGCTCACGATGAAAAAGGTATTGCCCATGTAGGCGATAAAGTTCGTTTAGTTCAGACTAGACCATTATCTAAAACTAAAAGGTATGAATTAGTAGAAGTAATAGAGAAAGCTGTTATTCTATAACTCTTTTAGATTGGAAGGAGGAAAATAATATGGTACAACAAGAAACGCGTCTTAAAGTCGCAGATAACTGTGGAGCTCGTGAAGTTTTAGTAATTAGAGTTCTAGGTGGAAGTAAAGTTAAAACAGGTAATATTGGAGATATAGTTGTTGCTACAGTAAAGAAAGCTACTCCTAATGGTACTATAAAAAAAGGTAAAGTTGTTAAGGCTGTTATAGTAAGAACTAAAAGAGGAGTTAGAAGAGATGATGGAAGTTATATTAGATTTGATGACAATGCTTGTGTTGTCATCAAAGATGATAAGAGTCCAGTAGGTACGCGTATTTTAGGTCCAGTAGCCCGTGAGCTTAGAGATAAAGACTTTACAAAGATTGTAAGTTTGGCTAAAGATGTGCTATAGACTTAAGGTAAGGAGGAAATATGAAAAGATTAAAAACAGGTGATAAAGTGGTAGTTATCGCTGGTTCTAATAAAGGAAAAGAAGGTAAAATTACTAAAATATTAGATGAAAAAGTAATTGTCGAAGGTGTTAATATAGTTAAAAAACATTTAAAACCTAAAAACAATAATGGAAATGGTGAAATTATCGAAACTGAAGCACCAATTCATGCGTCTAATGTAATGCTTATCGATCCTAAAACTAAAAAGCCTACAAAAATAAAAATTGAAAAAGATAATAAAGGTAAGAAAATTAGAATATCAAAAAAATCTAATGAAAAGATTGACTAATTTGGAAGGAGGGCGTAAGTATGAATCGCCTAAAAGAAAAATATATTAAAGAAGTTGTTCCAAGTTTAACAGAAAAGTACGGCTACAAAACTAATATGCTTGTACCTAAAATAGAAAAGATTGTCGTTAATATGGGAGTTGGAGATGCCACTGTTAACTCTAAGAATTTAGAGAATGCTGTAAGAGAATTAGAGAAGATTACTGGTTTAAAAGCAGTGGAAACTACCGCAAAAAAATCGATTGCTTCATTCAAAGTAAGAGAGGGACACAAGATAGGTTGTAAAGTTACTTTGAGAGGAGAAAGAATGTATACTTTTCTTGATAAATTAATATCAATTAGTTTACCTCGTGTTAGAGATTTTAGAGGTCTTTCTCCAAAAAGTTTTGATGGAAGAGGAAACTATACAATTGGTATTAAAGAACAGATAATTTTTCCAGAAATTAATTTTGATGAAGTTGAAAAGGTAAGAGGTATGGACATTGTTATTGTAACTACAGCAAAAACTAATGAAGAGGCGTATGATTTATTAAAAGAACTTGGAGTTCCTTTTAGGAAATAGGGAGGAATAAAATGGCAAGAAAGTCTATGATTATAAAATCAGAAAAAGAACCAAAATTTAAAGTAAGAAAATACACTAGATGCAAAATTTGTGGTAGACCACATGCTGTGCTTAAAAAGTATGGAATTTGTCGTATTTGTTTCAGAGAATTAGCATACAAAGGTCAAATACCTGGTGTAAAAAAATCAAGTTGGTAAAGCTTGGAATAAAAGAAGGAGGGATTTAAATGACAGATCCAATCGCAGATATGCTTACAAGAATTCGTAATGCTAATCAAAATAGGAATGCCTCTTGCATAGTCCCAGCATCTAAAGTAAAAGAAGAAATTGCTAAGATATTAAAAGATGAAGGGTTTATAGAGGATTATAAAATAACCGGTGATACCGTTCAAAAAGATATAACATTAACATTGAAATATAAAAATAAGGAAAGAGTAATTACTGGTCTTAAGAGGATATCTAAACCAGGACTTAGAGTATACGCTAAAGCAAGTGAACTACCTACTGTATTAAATGGTTTAGGAATTGCTATTATTTCTACTTCTAAAGGAATTATGACCGATAAAGAAGCAAGGGCTAAGTCTTTGGGTGGAGAAGTAATTGCTTATGTTTGGTAGGTGTAAATAATGAGTCGTATAGGAAAAAGAACTATAGTTATACCGGAAAATGTTAATGTTGAAGTAAATAATAATATTGTTACTGTAAAGGGACCTCTTGGAGAATTATCTTTGAATTTAGTAAAAAATATCGAAGTTGTCGTAGAAGATAAAACAGTGACAGTAAAAGCTTTAAATGATGAAAAATTTACTCATGCTATGCATGGGACTACAAATGCTAATATCATGAATATGATTGTTGGTGTTAGTGAAGGATATAAAAAAGGTTTGGAGATAGTAGGTGTCGGTTATAAATTTAGTCCTCAAGCAGATAAACTTACTATTACAGCGGGATATTCTCATCCTGTGGTAATGGAAGTTCCAAAAGGGATTACTGTGAAGGCTATTAGCAATACTGAGATAGAATTAAGTGGTATCGATAAAGAATTAATCGGTGAGTTTGCCGCTAATATAAGAAAAGTAAGAAAACCTGAACCATACAAGGGAAAAGGAATTAAATATAAAGGTGAACAAATTCGTCGTAAAGAAGGAAAGAAAGCTTCTAAATAATAAGTAGGAGGAGACTTAAAGATGATAAAGAAAGTTTCAAGAAATGAAATGAGAAAAGCAAGACACGCAAGAATAAGAGAAAATTTATCTGGTACTAGTGAAAGACCTAGGTTATGCGTGTTTAGATCTAACGCTAATATTGAAGCTCAAATTATCGATGATGTCAAGGGTGTTACTTTAGTTAGTGCTTCTACTCTTGAGAAAGAGTTGAATGTTAAAAATGGTGGAAATGTGGAAGCTGCTAAAGTAGTGGGAACTGAAATCGCTAAAAGAGCAAAGAAGGCAAAAATAAATTCCGTTGTTTTTGATAGAGGAGGATATCTTTATCATGGACGTGTTAAAGCTTTAGCGGAAGCAGCACGTGAAGGCGGATTAGAGTTCTAGAGTAAGGAGGAATACTAAGTGAACGAAGAAGTTAAGAAAAACGAAAAAACTGAAACTAAACCTCGTAAATTTGAACGTAAGAAACCTAGATACAATCAATCTAGACCAAAAAGTGATCTTGAAGAAAAAGTAATTGATATAAGAAGAGTTACAAAGGTTGTTAAGGGTGGAAGACAATTTCGTTTTGCTGCTACTGTCGTAGTTGGAAATAGAAAAGGAAACGTCGGTTTAGGAACAGGAAAAGCAAAAGAAATGCCAGATGCTGTAAAGAAAGCAACGCAAGCAGCTAGTAAAAATTTAATAAAAGTTGAACTTATTGATAATCGTACTATATCGCATGATATAATTGTTAAGCAAGGAGCCGTTAAAGTAATGCTTAAACCTGCCAAAGAAGGTACTGGAGTTAAAGCTGGTGGACCAGTTAGAGATGTTCTAGAACTTGCTGGTGTAAAAGATGTTTTATCTAAGAGTTTAGGGTCAAGTACAAAAGTTAATATGGCTAGAGCAACTTTAATAGCACTTAAAAGTCAAAAATCTCCAAATCATGTTGCATATTTGAGGGATAAGAAAGTAGAGGAACTTAGATAATGAAGTTAAATGAGTTATATACCCCTATTGGTTCGGTTAAAGAAAAAAAGAGAGTTGGACGTGGTCAGGGCTCTGGTACTGGAAAAACTAGTGGCAAAGGTGAAAAAGGCCAAAATGCTAGAAGTGGTGGTGGCGTAAGACCTGGATTTGAAGGAGGACAGCTTCCACTATTTAGAAGATTATCAAAGAGAGGTTTCAACAATTATAACTTTAGAACAGTTTACAGTACTGTAAATGTCGAAGATTTAAATAGATTCGAAGATGGTACTTTAGTAGATGTTAAACTACTTAAAGAAGTAGGATTAATAAAAAAAGAATTAGATGGAGTGAAAGTTTTAGGAAATGGTGAATTAACTAAGAAGCTTACTGTTAGAGCAACAAGTTTTTCTAAAACTGCAAAAGAAAAGATTGAAAATATTGGTGGAAAAACTGAGGTGATTTAGATGTTTAAAAATCTAAAATTAATCTTTAGTCCTAAAAATAAAGATATAAGAAAAAGAATTGGATTTACCTTGTTTGGATTACTAATATTTGCTCTTGGTACGACGATACCTGTACCAGGAACGGAAGGAGCAATATCTAATCTAGGATTGTGGGAATTATACAATGCTATCGGTGGAGGAGCATTAAAAAACTTTTCAATATTTGCTCTTGGTGTTATGCCATATATTTCCGCTAGTATTGTAACGGGAATACTACAAATGGATATTATACCTTACTTCACTGAATTAAAGGAATCAGGTCAGCAAGGAAGACAAAAAATCAATCAAATAAATAGATATGTCGGTATTGTTTTAGCCTTCTTGCAAGGATTTGCAATGGCCTTTACATTCGTTGAAGGCGCTGGAACATTAGAATATATAAAAATAGCGCTAATTTTAACTGGAGGTACAGCCTTCTTACTATGGCTTGGTGATCAAATAACCCAAAAAGGAATTGGTAATGGAATATCTCTAATAATTATGGCTGGTATTATATCGACAGTTCCTAAAATGTTTATTGATACTTTTGATAGTTTGATAATAAATCATACGGGGTCTCTATTTGTTGGGATACTGGGCTTTATCCTATTTGTGTTATTCTATTTACTAATTGTAGTCGGAGTTGTGTTTGAAGAAAGCTCTGAAAGAAGAATACCAATACAGTATTCTAATAGGACTACGTCTTCGTATGGACAAAAACAGAACTATATTCCTTTTAAGTTAAATTCTGCTGGTGTAATGCCTGTAATATTTGCTTCTGTTATTCTCTCAATTCCAAGTTTTATTGCTGGATTACTTGGAGAGTCGTCAGGGTTTTCTACATTTGTATCAAAATATATTAATTATACGACCCCAGTCGGTTTTGTAATATATATACTGCTTATATTTGTTTTTGGCTTTTTCTATACAAATATGCAAATTAATCCTGGAGAACTTGCAAAAAATCTAAATAGAAATGGGGGGTATATACCCGGTGTGAGACCAGGGAAAGAAACGGAAAAGTATATCAAAAAAATACTATATAGAATTACTTTTTTAGGTTCTACCTTTATAGCTATAATTGCAGGTTTACCAATTATTTTTAGCAGTTTTATTAAGGCTGGTTTACCATCATCTGTCAGTATAGGTGGTACTGGTGTCTTGATCGTCGTAGGTGTTGCTATCGAGACATGTAAACAATTAGAAAGTAGTCTAATTAATAGAAATTATAGAGGAGCTAGATAATGAAGAATATTATATTTATAGCGCCACCTTCAGCTGGTAAGGGCACTATTTCCGCAAAAATTTGTGAAAAATATAATATTCCTCATATATCGACTGGTGATTTATTACGAGATGAAATTGCCGTTCAAAGTAAGATAGGAATTCAAGTAAAAGAGGCGATGTCAAAAGGAGAACTAGTTTCTGATGATGTAATTATAAAATTACTAAAGAAAAGATTGAGTTCTAAGGATACAAAAAGAGGTTTCATTTTGGATGGATATCCAAGAAATATTAGTCAGGCTGAATCTTATGATAAATTATTAGAAGAGTTAGATCTTGGAATGGGTACTGTAATATATTTAGATATCAGTATGGAATTAGCTATGAAGAGAGCTTTAAAAAGAATAGTTTGTCCTAAATGTGGATTATCTTATAATCCATTGGACAAAGAATTATCTCCAATTACAGAAGGTATTTGTGATAGCTGCGGTTCTAAACTTATTCAAAGATCTGACGACAATGAAGAGTCTTTTATAAAAAGATTTGACACTTACATGAAAGAGACTTATCCATTAATTGATTATTATGATAAGAGAAACAGTTTAGCAAAAATTGTAATTGATGGTAAAACTCCTTCAGAAATATTTGAAGAAGTAGAGAGGATAATTAAATGATTACTATAAAAAGTGATTATGAACTATCGCTCATGCGAGAAGCTGGTAGGATAGTCTATGATACTCACAAGATTTTAAAACCATATATTAAGCCCGGTATTACTACTAAAGAATTAGATAAAATTGCATATGAGTACATTATCAGTAGAGGAGCTACTCCATCGTGCTTAAATTATGAAGGCTTTCCTGCAAGTATATGTACTTCTGTAAATGATGTTGTCGTTCATGGAATACCTAGTGATCAAAAGTTAAAAGAAGGAGATATTATAAGTATCGATATCTGTGCCTGCTATAAAGGTTATCATGGAGATTCGGCTTGGTCATATAAAGTTGGAAATGTTTCAAAGGAAAAAGAGTATCTTTTGGAACATACAGAAAAAGCTTTGTATGAAGGATTAAGCAAAGTAAAAAATGGTGCTAGATTAGGAGATGTATCAAGTGCCATTGAAGATTATGCGGTTAAGCATAAATTAGGGGTTGTGAGAGAATTAGTTGGGCATGGAGTGGGGTCTAATTTACATGAAGATCCGGAAGTTCCCAATTATGGTAAGAAAAACACGGGGATTGTTTTAAAAACAGGAATGACTATTGCCATCGAACCAATGTTAAATTTGGGTATTAGAAAAGTCTATCTATTAGATGACGATTGGACAATAGTTACAGGTGATAAAAAACCATCAGCCCACTTTGAACACACAATAGTTGTCACTGATGATGGTTATGAAATTCTAACAGGAGATGATAATTATGAGTAAAGAAGATTTAATAGAAGTTGTAGGAAAAGTATTAGATAATCTTCCTCAAGGAAAGTTCAAAGTTGAACTAGATGGTGGCCACATAGTAGTTGCCCATGTTTCTGGTAAAATGCGCATGAATAACATACGTATTTTACCAGGTGATACTGTGGTTATAGCGATGTCACCTTATGATTTAACACAAGGGCGCATTGTATATAATAAGAAATAGGAGTGATGAAAATGAAAAGAAAAGCATCAGTAAAACCAATATGTGATAAGTGCAAAGTAATAAAAAGAAATGGTAAAGTAATGGTAATTTGTGAAAATCCAAAACACAAACAAAAACAAGGTTAATTTGAGGAGGAAAAGAAAGTATGGCAAGAATTAAAGGTGTAGATATTCCTAATGACAAGAGAATTGAAATATCGCTTACTTATATATACGGTATAGGAAGAAATTTATCTAAAACTATTCTAAAGAATGCTAATGTCGATTTAGATAAGAAGGCAAAAGATTTAACTGAAGATGAATTATCTAGAATAAGAAGAGAAGTAGATAAGTATCAAGTTGAAGGTGATCTTAGAAGAGAAGTTAATATGAATATTAAAACTAAAATGGAAATTCATTCTTATCAAGGGATTAGACATATAAAGAATTTACCAGTAAGAGGACAAAGAACTAACCGCAATGCTAAAACTCGTAAAGGTAAAGGAAAGACTATTGCTAATAAGAAAAAATAATTAGGAGGAAAATATGGGAAAATATAATTCAAGGAAAAGAAAAACTAAAAAGAACATTCCTGTCGGTGAGGTGCATATTCACTCATCTTTCAACAATACGATAGTAACGATTACTGACCCTGAAGGTAATGTTATAAGTTGGGCTTCTGCTGGTACTCAAGGTGTAAAGGGAAGCAAAAAATCAACTCCTTATGCTGCAGGTATGGCTGCTGAGGCTGCTGGAAGAGAAGCAGTAGCGGCTGGTATGAAGAGCGTTAATGTCTTTGTTAAGGGAATAGGACAAGGAAGAGAAGCCGCAATAAGATCATTGCAAACCGTTGGATTAGAAGTAAAATCAATAACAGATGTAACACCAATTCCACATAATGGTTGTCGTCCACCAAAAAGAAGACGTGGATAATTAAGAAAGGAAGAGTGGCAAATGTTAAAGTTTGAAAAACCAGATTATAAAGTAAAGGAATACATCAAAGATTCTCACTATGGGAAATTTGAATTAGAACCATTAGAAAGAGGATTTGGAACAACTTTAGGTAATGCACTAAGAAGAGTAATGTTATCGTCTCTTCCAGGAGATGCAATAACTTCTGTCAAAATTGATGGGGTAGCTCATGAATTTCAAAAAATTGATGGAGTTATCGAAGACGTAACTGCAATTGTATTAAATTTAAAGTCAATTGTTGTAAAGAATCATGCTGTAGGAGAAAATAAAATATTAAGATTATCTAAGAATACTCCTGGAGTAGTAACTGCTGCCGATATTGAAAAGGATGCTGATATCGAAATATTAAATCCAGAACAAGAAATAGCAACATTAGCAGAAGGCGGAAGTCTAAATATGGAAATGACTGTTGGTTCAGGTAGAGGGTATGTTCTTGCAGATGAGAATAAAAAGATGTTTGCAACTGACAAATCAAAAATTGGTGCAATAGCTATCGATAGTCTATATTCGCCAATTGAAAGAATAAACTACGAAGTAGAAAATGCTAGAGTAGGACAAAACAACAATTATGATAAATTGATGTTGGAAGTATGGACAAATGGTTCAATAAGCCCAGAAGAAGCAGTAGCACTTGCTTCAAGAATATTAATTGAACACTTTGAAATACTTACCAATTTGAATGATATTGCAGATGAAACAGGCTTGATGATATCTAAGTCAGAAGATCCTAATGTTAAAATACTAGAAACTTCTATTGACGATTTAGACTTTTCTGTAAGGGCATATAACTGTCTAAAGAGAGCTAATATTTTAACTCTTAAGGATTTAGTCGATAAAACAGAAAATGAAATGATGAAAATACGTAACTTAGGTAAAAAATCACTTAAGGAAGTTATGGATAAGGTTAAGGATATGGGCTTGACATTTAAAGATGAAAATTAATATAGGAGGTAATTATGGCATATAGAAAATTAGGTAGAGAAACAAGACATAGAAGAAGTATGCTAGCTACTTTAACTAAACAATTAGTTATTAATGAAAGAATTGTTACTACTGAAACGAGAGCAAAAGAAGTAAGAAAAAGTTTTGATAAAATGATTAGTTATGGTAAAAAAGGTACTCTAGTATCTAGAAGACTTGCTCTTGCATTTTTACACAATGATGCTAAAGTAGTAGATAAAATTTTCAATGAATTAGCACCAAGATATGAAAATAGAAATGGTGGATATACAAGAATTATTAAAAAATCAGAAAGAAAAGGAGACAATGCTTTAGAAGTAATTTTAGAGCTAGTCTAAATAATAGTGTTAGTATAAGAAACTATTATGATACTTATAATTTAAGAGATGAAATATTTAAAAATTGGATTAGCGTCCAATTTTTTTAAATAATCTTGTAGTTAGAATAAAAATATGATAAAATCAATATGTAAGTAAAAAAGTAAGGAAGGTGACTCTCTCTATGATGAAAAAGATAATTAACAAAGTGTTAACTAGGGGGGGGCATATAATACTTATATAAATATAAATAAAGTAAATAATAAAACTATAGGAAGATAAAGTTTAGAGATAA
>CALVHX010000012.1 GCA_944329195.1 uncultured Bacilli bacterium
TCTTCGACATATTCATTATACTACATAACCTTGTGTTTGAAAATACCTTTACCCCCTATAATCTAGTACACAGCGAAAATTATTGGAGTTATGTCAAGATTTTAGATAGAAAAAATTAAAAAAAGAAGAAATGTATTTAAAATGTAATACCGATTTAGATATAGTGCATTCTATTTTTGTCACAGGAGAAACTAACAAGAATGGGACATATACAGAAACTTCGCTAGACGTCAGCGTAAATGTTTCACCAAATGAAATATGGTTATCACTAGAATATTGAAGTATGCAGTGAATTAATTCCCTACACCACATTGTATATTTTGGTATGCCAAGTATATCGCCTTCTTCTTTAACCATACTATAATAATAGGAGAATTGTGCTAAAAAGCTATTTGACTCATTATTATTATTCATTACTATACCCCCCTTCAAAATTTATGTGATCATATTATAACATAGCGTGACGATAATGTTAATAGGATTTAATTGAAGGCTATTTCTGTATCAATCTTATCATCTGTAATAGCTATTCCTAAAAAGATGATACCACTTATTAAGATAAGTAAAGAGCCGATATATGATGCATAAGTTAATATTTTTTTCTTCTCGCTATCGAAGGTGGTTAACTCTTTGCAATCACTATAACTACTCTTTGTGAAGTAGTAATAAATAATTAGTAAAATAGTAAAAATAAGTACCATTAATTGTTGGTATTCTTTTCTACTTTTTTCATCATTGTATAATATAAATTTCTTTTCTTTACTATTTGCGGTCCAACTCAGTATTATAATTCCAATATATATTACCCATATAAAGTTTTCTATTTTTATGTCTTGCAGTCTATCTAATTTATTATTCATAATATAGTTTTTTATTTTTTAAAGTAATAATGAAACAATTATAATTGATAATATAACACTAACGAGATCTGCAAGAAGCCCTACAAGTAGTGAATATCTTATTTTTTTTATACCAATACTAGAAAAATATAGACTAATTACATATATGGTGGTATCTGTGGAACCTTGCATAACTGATGCTATTCTTCCTATGAAACTATCTGGACCATATGTGGCTAAAATATCATTTAATATTGCTAATGAGCTAGAACCGGATATTGGTCTTAAGATTGCTAAAGGAAAGACTTCTACTGGAAAATGTAGTTTACTAAAGAGTGGTCTTAAATAATTGCTTAATTCAAGGATAATATTACTATTTGTTAACAAAGTAATAGCTAATACCATAGCAAAAATTGTTGGAAATAAATTAATTGAAGTTTTTAATCCGTCTTTAACCCCTAACAAAAAAACATCGAAAATATTTACTTTTTTATATATGCCATAGACTAATACTATTATAACTACTATTGGTATGAAATAGTTAAACATGCTTTTTCCTCCATAGAAAATAAAAAATTCTATCTAATATCAATGCAATGAACGTAGATAAAAATGTTGTAACTATCGTTGCAGTCATTATTTCACTGGCATTTGTAGATCCATTTAATACTCGAAGACTTATAACTGTCGTTGGTATAATAGTCACGGACGATGTATTAATTATTAGAAAAGTTATCATGCTACGTGAGGCTACATTGCTTTCATTATTTAATCTTTTTAATTCTTTCATGGCTTTTAATCCAAATGGTGTGGCAGCATTTCCTAAACCTAGCATATTCATAACGATATTGGAAGATATATAGCCTATTGCCACATCTCCATCTGGTATTTCTGGAAATATTATTTTTATGAACTTTGATAATTTATTTGAGATTATTTTTAGAAGACCGGATATTTCCGCTATTTTCATAACGCCTAACCAAAGACACATCAGTGGAACTAGATTAATAATTATATCAATTCCTTTATTTCCTCCTGTAATGAGAGTGCTGGTAATATTGCTATCACCTTTAAATATGCTGAAACTTATACCAACAATTATAAATATTGCCCATATATAATTAACCATTAAACCACTCTTTAATTCGCTGGAAAATGCTTTTTTTATTGTCAGCACTGTTCTTAATTATATATATATCTTCACTATAAAGTAATTCATCGCCTAAATAAATTTCATTTACTCCAACTTTGTCGTCTGTATTATATTTTTTCTTTTTTGCTAGTACTATATGGCTTATAAGACTTTTTGTTTCGCTTTTTTTAAGTGGGATATAGACATCATTTTTGATATAGAAAGTGCTTCCTTTATAGTAAGTATCTCCAAATACTTTGAATTTGTTTTTATTTAATATTTTATAAGAAAAATAGTTCTCCTTGGCATAGTTATATAATTCTAAATGAGTATTCCAATCATCGGAATCTCTTATTGTTACTACTATTAGATTCATTCCATCAATACTTGCAGTGCTTACTAGTGTTCTACCAGACTCTTCAGTATAGCCTGTTTTGCCTCCTGTAATATAATCATAGTTTAGTAATTTGTTCTTATTTTTCCACAGATAAGTCTTGTAATTTGTAGTTACTTTATATTCTTTTGTACTCACTATAGTTCTGTATATGTCACTTTTCATTGCATATCTAGTTAAAAGCGCCATATCATAGACTGAAGAATAATTGCCTTCTGGTGTAGGAAGTCCACTAGAGTTATAAAATACGGTATTTTTCATTCCAAGATCTTTGGCTTTTTGGTTCATAAGTGCAACAAATTCTTCTTCACTTCCCGCTAAATAAGTGGATATAGCAATAGCGGCATCATTTCCACTTCTTAGCATTAGTCCATATACAAGATCTTTTAACGTAATTTTCTCCCCTACTTCTATGTAAATACCAGAACCATATGCTTTTAGAATAGTTTCATCTATAGTAATTACATCGTCTAATTTGCTACTTTCAATGGCCAATACTGCTGTCATTATTTTAGTTATTGAAGCTATTAGTCTTTGGCTATCTTTGTCCTTAGATAATAGCACTCTCCCTGTCGTGGCATCCATTAGTATGTAAGATGCTGCGCTACTAGTACTGGCTTTGTATGTTGGTATTAATAAAAAGATGGATACTATCAGTATTGAAAGTAATCTTAAAATTTTTTTCATGATATCACCTATAAAAATATATGATATTCTATCTATAATATTTTCTTAAAATAATAAATATTATTTATTACACCATGGTAGTGGTAATCATGGTAGTGATATTTTAAGTTAACTACTAATTAATTTAATTGGCAAAATTACTTATTTTTGCCATTATGTTTTTTAACCTTGCAATTTTTATAATAAAGTAGTATAATACATAACTACTTACCGCTCAAAAGGAAAGGAGGGGGGGAAAATGGCAATAGAAAACAATCTTTTCTTTACCGCATATAAAAATTTTGTTGACTATCTTTTATTGAATGGTGATGATAGAAAGTATAAGATTATTATAACTAAAGGAAACGCTGATAGAAAAGTAAAAGTTAATGTTTCCATTATAGTAGATGATTCACCTGTTATAGAAGAAAGAGGACAGGTTATATTTAGTAATAATATAATTTTACCACCTGTTGAGGTTGAATCATTAATGGAAAGCATTGTGGAGGATTTTGAATATAATCATATAATTACATATGCTTCAGTCGATAAGACTGGTAAGATTCAAAAACTTCAGAATACTAAATTTTTACTATGTATTCACTTAAATAACAAGAGAGAATTAGATAATGCGCTTGAAAGAAATGTTATAATAAACACAAATCCAAATAGATTTACAAAAATACGTCGCTATAAATGACGTTTTTTTGTTAAATCGTGCTATAATATAGATGAGAGGTATCATTATGAGAAAACTAATTGCCGATGAGGAAAGTACGTTATATTTGTACTTAAGAAAAAATATGAAAGATAAATCTAAAAACAATATTAAGACTCTTCTTGCCAAAGGTATTATTCTAGTCAATGACAATGTGGTTACTAATTATGACTATTTGTTACAAAAAAATGATGTTATAACATTTAAGAAAACAAAAAGCAATAGTTTAATTTTAAATATTATTTATGAAGATGATGATATTATCGTTGTAAATAAGCCATATGGAATTTTAACTATTGCAAGTAAGAAAGAAAAAGAGCATACGCTTTACCGCGAAGTATCTAAATATCTGAAAAAAGAAAATAAGAAAGTATTTATTATTCATAGATTGGATAAAGATACGTCGGGAATTATTATGTTTGCTAAAAATCAAAAAATACAAAAATTATATCAAAATAATTGGAATGATTTGGCAAAAATAAGAGAATATAGCGCGGTTGTGGAAGGTGTGACTGATGTTAAAGGGCACATTGAATCTTATTTGAAGCAAACTAAAACTCTAAAGGTTTATTCGTCAAAAAACAAAGATGGATATTTTGCTATCACTAATTATGAAAAAGTTAAAAATAATAATAAATTTTCTCTTTTGAAAATACATATCCTTACGGGAAGGAGAAATCAGATTAGGTGTCATATGTCCGATATTGGACATCCAATTGTTGGCGATAAAAGATATCATGCCAAATCTAATCCTATTAATAGACTTGCTCTTCATGCTAATAAATTAGTAATTATTAATCCGCTGACAAAAGAAATAATGACTTTTTCATGCCCAATACCAAAAGAATTTGATAAATTAATAAACTAGTACCTTTATTCGGTACTAGTTTTTGATTACATAGTAATTTTTAGGCTGTTTCTAGACTGTCAATTAATTCTTCGACAATCTTCTTTATTCCTTCTCTTTCGGTATCGTCTTCAATGTCAATAATATAGTCATTTCCTTCATTATCCTTTTTTAATTTAGATACTAAAACGTTAACATTTTCATCATCTTCTTCTATAGAATAGACTATATAATCATTATTGTGATAAGAGAAAACTGTTATTATATCCGCAACACTTTCTTTACCATTTTCATCGATAATTGTAAAATTATCCATTATTTATCACCTCTATCATATCTTTTACTATATACATAGCTTCTTTTAAAACTTTTTCGTCATCTATCTGACTTATATAATTATATCCATCTGCATCAATATTTAAATATGCTATTTGCAAATTAGCATTCTCACTATCAAAATCTTCTGAAGAGAAAAGCACTATTTCTCTATTGCTATTTGAAATATTGAAAACAGAAATGACTTTCCCCTTTTTAAATTCGTTATTCTCATTAATAATAGTAAATTCTTCCATGCTCTCCTCCTACTTATTTACTATATTACCTACTAAAACAAAAACTATAGTAGCAATTATGATGGTTAATAATACGGCAAGAGTGCCAGAAGCAACATAACCACCCATTTTCTTTGTCTTTGTTTTAAATAATTGTTGTTTCTTAACAGCATTTTCTATTTTAATTAGTGCAATTTCTCTTTCTAACTCTTCTCTTGTTATATCCGCTTTCATATTATATTTAAGTCTATCAAATGGTTCTTTTATTTTATCTATTGCCTGTCTAGATATTTCACAGATTTTGCTTTTTCTTTCATTTACTCTATAGCACATATTGTTTTTGAATCTAACTGTTTTATTTACTATACGATAATCAAGATGCTTGCCTTTGCTTTCTCCATAAACTTCTTCCATTGCTTTTTGAAGCCCTACATTTTTACTTTTTTCTAGCACTATTTTCTTGTCATGAAAGAAATTCTTTACTTGATTATATTTGCTTGCGATGCGGTTTTTAGCGCTTTTAGTAACGTTTTCTACAAAGCATTTAGAACTAGTATATTTTTGCTTTACACCTTCTTTAAATTTAATGGTGTTATTCTTTATAATAATTCCTTTGTCTAAAAGGGTCCTTTCTAGTTTGAGTGCTGATAAGTGTACTTTTCTAACCAAGTTTCCCGCTAAGAGAATTTCTCTTTTAAATTTACTTTTTGTAACATTAGTTACTTTTCTTACAGAGCATTTAGAACTATTGTATTTTTGTTTTATACCTTTTTTAAAATTGATGGTTTTATTCTTTATAGTAATTCCTTTGTCTAGAAGTTTCCTCTCCAGTCTGAGTACTGATAGAGTTAATCTCTTATCAATATTATTAAACTTCGTTAACAATTCACTTATTTTCTTAACTACTCGTTTATTTTTGGTAGTAACATGACTTTCTGATTTGTTAATCCTGAATTTTCCTTTAGGGACTTCTGGTGGCTTTATTTTTATTCCATATAAATCTTTATTAATTTCGTCTAATACACTATCAAGTTTTTTATTTAGCTCTTCTGTTTCGGAATTGCTTACTTCTTGTTCATTATCTTTTTTAGTATCGATTTTACGTAAACTGCTTAGCTGTATCAATGCTTCATTCAATCTTCCTTTATATTTCTCTGGAATTGTTTTCTTTTCACCATTATAGTTTACTATAACTTTCTTTCCTTGACCAGGAAGGAGAGCACTATCAAATATTCTTTGCACATACTTTTCTAGTTCATTAATCTTTTCTTTATTGCTAAGTTTATCATAGCTCGGTAAGTCTGGCAAAACATAATCATTTACGTTTTCGTCATTTTTTCTATCTATAGCTGGTTCGGTTTTTGAGAGCAATGTTGTAACTTCTTTTAACTTTTGATAAGGTCTTAACTGCATCATACGATATTTCTTTTTTTCTTCTACTAGTTTTCTATATTCATCCACTAGTTCCTTGTCTACTTCTTTCTTTTTGTTTTCGGCAGATAAAACACTTTCTTTCTCTCCCTTGGATTTTTTAGATAATTGTTCAATTGTTCTTAACTCTCCACAAATTCTATTAAATTCCTTATTTGCATTAAAATATTGATTTACTTTTTCTAAAAGAACTGTGTTATATCTGGAAACCTCTGTACTTATTTCACCTAATTCTGAAGCAATCTCATTTATTTCTGTGATATTATCACTATTGCCAGATAATTGGCTCAATCTAGAGTCTAACATATTTTTTCTACTTATTAGCTGTACATATCTATTATATTCGGCAAATAAACTATTCATCTATCTTCACCCTACTTCCATTTAAAATTTCTAATTTCTTCAGTATCAATACCATATTCTTTTATATATGCATCGTGATATTTAAGTTTATCTTCCATTAATTTAATTATTTTTTTGCCTTCTCTTGTTTTACCAACACTAGTGTGTTTGATTACATCGATAACGATGTGGTAGCGGTCTATTTCATTTTTTACACGCATATCGAAAGCGGTTGTTATTGTTCCTTCTTCCATATATCCATGAACAGATATGTTTCTATTAACTCTATCATACGTTAATTCATGTATTAATGTTGGATACCCATGATAGTTAAAAATTATTGGCTTATCTACTGTGAATAGTTTGTTATATTCGGTATCGGATAGGCCATGTGGGTGTCTATAACTAGGTTGTAATTTCATAAGATCGACGATATTAATAAACCTAATTTTAACTTCTGGTATATACTCTCTCATAATTGCTACTGCCGCTACATTTTCTAGTGTTGGAGCATCTCCCGCGCTTACTAAGACTACGTCTACTCCTTTTTCATCGTTACTGACAAAATTCCATTTTCCAAGTCCGTTAGCACAATGAATCGCAGCTGTATTCATGTCTAACCATTGAGGTCTATTGTGTTTTGAAGCCACAATAACATTGATATAATTCTTACTTCTAATTACATGGTCAAAGCATGAAAGAAGACAATTACTATCAGGTGGTAGATAAATTCTCACAATATCAGCTTTTTTATTGGCAAGATGGTCTATGAAACCGGGATCTTGATGAGTGTATCCATTATGATCTTGCTGCCATACATTAGACGTTAATATATAGTTGAGAGAAGCTATTTCGCGTCTCCATGGGAGCTTGCTACAGACTTTAAGCCACTTGGCGTGTTGACTGGCCATCGAATCTATTATTCTAATAAATGCTTCATAACTAGCAAAGAAGCCATGTCTACCGGTTAACAAGTATCCTTCTAACCATCCTTCACATACATGTTCACTAAGATATGCATCCATTATTCTGCCATCTGGGCTTAGATATTCATCATCGTTTTTTATTTTTGCACACCATACTCTATTGGTAGCGTCGAATACCGAAGATAATCTATTGCTCATCGTTTCATCTGGACCGAAGCCCCTAAAATTTTCTGGATTGTTTTTGATAATATCCCTTATAAATGTTCCTAATACGCGCATATCTTCCTTTTCTACACTACCAGGGGATAAAACTTCAACAGCATAATTTTTAAAATCCGGAAGTTTTAATTCTTTTAGTAATAAACCACCATTGGCATTAGGGTTTGAGCCCATTCGGTATTTCCCTTTGGGAATTACTTCCTCGATGTAAGGTTTAATTCTGCCATTATTGTCAAAAAGTTCTTCTGGCTTATAACTCTTTAGCCATTTTTCCAACAATTTCAAATGCTCTTCGTTATCCATAGTGAGGGGTACTTGATGGCTCCTAAAAGTACCTTCAATTTTTTTGCCGTCGACTACTTTAGGACCTGTCCATCCTTTCGGCGTTCTTAAGACAATTAGTGGCCACCTTGGTCTTTCGACGATATTATTTTTTCTGGCTCTATCTTGGATTTTTTTAATTTCCTTGACTATAGTGTCAAGTGCTTTGGCCATTATTTTATGTAATTCTAAAGTAGTAGATGCCTCTACTAAATATGGTTTCCATCCGTAACCCCATAATAGAGAAGATACTTCGTCATCACTAATTCTAGATAGGATAGTTGGATTACTTATTTTATAGCCATTTAAATGAATAATTGGTAGTACTACACCATCTTTCTTTGGATTTAAAAATTTATTTGAATGCAAGCTACTGGCTAGTGGGCCTGTTTCAAATTCACCATCACCTATGACACATGCTGCTATTAGAGTTGGGTTATCAAAGACTGCACCAAAAGCATGAGATAGACTATATCCTAACTCACCACCTTCATTGATGCTTCCCGGTACTTCTGGAGCAACATGAGAGGATATACCACCGGGAAAAGAAAATTGTTTAAATAGTTTTTGCATGCCTAACTCATCTTGGGTTATCTCTGGATATACTTCGCTGTAGGTTCCCTCTAAATAGACATTTGACACAATGGCATTGCCACCATGACCGGGACCAGATATATATATCATATTTAGATTATTCTTTTTAATTATTCTATTCAAATGAGTATATATAAAATTTTGACCAGGTACAGTTCCCCAATGTCCTACTATTTTTTTCTTGATATGTTCCCATTTTAGTGGTTCTTTAAGTAATGGATTACCAAGTAAATAAAGCTGTCCAACTGATAAATAATTAGCCGCTCTAAAATATGCATCTAAATTATGAAGCTCTTTTTTTCCTATATTCACGTTATCACTCTCTATCTTAATACAAATCTAGTATAACACAATCTTATCAATACCACAAGCATTTGCGCTTAAATTATCGATTTTCTTCATATTCTATTTTTAATTATTTTTACACTATTTAATTTAAAGTATACATATTAAGACTCAAAATATAACAAAAAAGAATCATAAATGATTCTATAATTTTATTAATTCATAGTCACTAGTTCCAGTTCCATTTTTTTCAGCTGCTTCAATAATATGGGTACCTAGCTTTTCTTCGATTCTAGCTATTAGTTTATCTTTTCCAGCATCATTACTATTATAGACTATATCAATACATGCTTTATCGATAGCTACAGGGTCAGTCGATGCTAGAATGCCAATGTTTTGCATACATGGTGCAGAAGCATTGCCGTCGCAGTCACAATCGATAGATATATTTACCATTGCATTAATGTATGCTATATTGCCATCAAAATATTTGTGAACACTACTGGCAGCATCTCCCATGGAAGTCACGAATTGTAGCTGATCTGTCTTGAACATATCTGCTTCTGGATTGCCCGCTCCATGAATATATGCCTTTCCATATGAAGATGCGCATCCAATAGATAATTGCTTTAGAGCTCCTCCGAAACCACCCATAGCGTGACCTTTAAAATGCGATAATACTAGCATTGAATCGTAATTTTTTATATTTTTTCCAACGTAGTTCTTCTTTATTTGGATACCATTTGGTATTTCTAGTTCCATATCAGGGTCTTCAGCATCCATAATATCGACGTCAAAGTATTTGGTCCATTCATGCTCTTCCATTAGTTTCTTATGTTTTTCTGTTGTATTTCTAGCTCCTGGGTAGGCTGTATTACATTCTACGACCGTTCCATTTACTCTTTTAACAAGATCTTCTACAAATTCTGGTTTCAAGTAATTTTTGTTTCCTTGTTCACCTGAATGGAGTTTTACTGCAACACGTCCTTTCAGCTCAATTCCTATTGCCTCATATACTCTAACTAGGCTTTCACTAGTCACTTCACTTGTAAAATGTACTTTTGCTTTTTCCATTTTTTAACACTCTCCTTCTATATTATTTTAACATGATTTTCTTATTATTTAAAGATTTAAATTGTAAAATATAAGACAAAATTTTCTTAATTCTTTTGTAGATGAGAAGCAAGTCTTACTACTGATAGCAAGCATGCTTTCCGATCACTTATTATAATACTATCTTATCATCTAATCTTAGCTTTATGTTAAGTATAAATTAACTTTTATGATGGTAGTAATTTTTTTTGAATACACAATTGGAAAAGCTTCTAAAATACTTAGCACTCCTATCGTAGGCTTTGAAATGTTGCGATAAGGATGGCTTTTTCTTAATTTGAGATGAAATAATAATAGTATTAGAAGATTTAGTGAAAATAACATTATGCTTTAAACTTATTAGTTGTCTCAAAAAATCAAGTATGCCAATTAGAATTATTAATAATTTTATATATTAAGTTTTTCTTAGATATGTAGATGTTAAATTATATACATTATTAATTATGTTTTCTTTAAGGTTATTCAAATCTTCTTTTAATATTTCTTTTTGAATAAAGGTTAGATACTTTAAATTTTATTTGCTATTTAAAATATATTTTTTACTTTTAATTTGATATTAAATATGATATAATTTTATCGAGGTGGAAGAATATGAGAATAATTGAACTAACTGAGTTGCAATTTAAAAATTACTCTACATTACACAGTTCGAGAAATTACTTCCAAACTATTGAATACGCTAATACAAAACCAAATTATAAACAGTTATTTTTAGGCTTTATAAATGAAAAAGATGATACTTTAATGGCCGCTACTCTCATACTTGTAAAAAGTATTGGTAAACTTAATATAGGCTATGTTCCGGGTGGATTTCTTATAGACTATGAAAATGAGGATTTGTTTAAAGACTTTACTCTAAGTCTAAAACAGTACCTTAAAGAAAAAAAGTTTGTCTATTTAACTATCGAAAATCGTTCGACATATAAAATATTTGATAAGAATGGAGAGCTAATATATTTTGACTCTAATATTATTAAACTGCTTGATGAACTGCATTATGTAAAAGTTGGAAAAAGTACAAAGAAAGAAGTCGTACTCGAAACTGAAAAAACTCCAGATGAAACGTATAAAATGTTTAATCTCAATACTAAAAGGAATATCAAACTAGCCCTACTTCGCTCCATTTCTATCTATAAAGATGAAAGTAGTAATAGTGATCTACTTATCAGTTTGCTGTCAAATCCTAATTCTGGTAAAATTAAAAAAATGGTTGAGTGCTTTAATACTAAAAATAATCAGGCAGAAATATATTTAGCAAAATTAAATGCTGAACAATATATAAATAATTATCGTTTTCTCCTAAAGGAAGAAGATATAAGAAATGATAAACTTAATAGTGTTATGCAAGATACGAGCATTAAAAAGAGCATTACCTTTATTAATAAAAAAATGCGTTCGGATCAACTTTTAATTAAGTATAATAAAGAAATTATTAAAGCAACAAATGTCTATACAAAACATACAGAAGAAGTTTTAATAGGAGCTATTCTTATTATTAAAAATAACAGAGAAATATATTTCTTAGATGAAGGATATAATAAAGAATTATCTAATTTTTATTCTTCACATCTAATAAAATGGGAAATAATTAAGAAATATCTGGATGATGGTTACAAGATATTTAACTTTGGTAGTATTAATGATATGAATAGTGGTGATGCTATATTTAAATTGGGTTTTGGCGGCAGAATATACGAGTATTTGGGCAATTATGATTTAGTAGTTATTAGATGGTTATATAAAATAATTAAATTAATTAATAAACTAAAAAAATAACAGCTTAATGTTTTAATTTTTCAACGATAAGACTATAAAGCTGTTTTTTTATATTATATAATTTAGTATAGTTGTCAAAATGATTCCCATTATAACTCCTACTAGAACTTCAACTGGTTTATGCCCCAAACTTTCTTTTAAATTTCCTTTGGTAAGTCTATTTAAAACCTCGGCTTGTTTTCCGCTTTCATATCTTATTCCCATAGCGTCATATATTGTGACTAAAGAAAATACTAAGCACATTCCAAATAATGGTGAAAATAGTCCATAATTTAAATATATTAGGGTTGTAATACTAGTAACGAAACTTGAATGAGAGCTTGGCATTCCTCCAGTACCATCAAAAAATTTAACTATGTCTAGTTTCTTCGTTTTTATAAAAAAAATAGTAACTTTTGTTAATTGTGATATTATAATTACTATTATTGGAATTATAATATATTTTAAGTTGTCCATGTATCACCTTCTAATATATTTTATTTGATAGTACTTAATAATATTTTACTTTTTAAATATATACCTGAATATCGTTCGTAATAATCATTTATAAACTCTTCTACTTCTTTCATTAACTCTTCCGAAACATCGAGTTTAGTAATTTTGTCAATATCTACATAATAAAACATTCTAATTAGACTTATTACCTTGCTTGATACTTTTTTTTCGTTCTTATAACAGTTTTTACAAATATAGCCACCACGATAACTAGATATTGTTATTATATCGGTACTATTCCCACATGAGACGCAACGATCAATAACTGGTTTAACGCCTAAATACTTTAATAGTTTTAATTCTAAAATATTCGTAATAATATTTGGATTATAACCTTCATTTATTTTATTTAGACTAGATATATATAGGTTATATACATCTTTACTGCTTTCATGTTTGTACACTTGAATAGATAATTCAGTTATATAGGTAGCATAACTAATTTTATGAATATCTTTCTTTATACTACGATAGTCATTGGTAACATCTACATCTATAAGCTTTGAAAGTCCCTTTTCTTTGTATACAATATTAAAAATACCATAGCTAAATTTACCAGTTACTGTAAAAAAAGGACTTTTTGTTTTTTTAGCCCCTTTTGCTATCAATCCTATTATTCCTTCACTTGAAAAAACATTTATGATTTTACTAGATTCTTCAAAAGGATATTCGCTGATAATAATACCCTCTATTTTTTTATACATAATTAATCCTCTTCTCTACAAAGACTCTTATATTTTAAGTAGTACTCAATTTTACCAGTCTTTTTAAATAATGACCAAAGTTCATCTTTATTCAATATTATCACCCTAGTTATATATTGTTACTTTTTTGCATTATTTATTCAAAAAATCTTTATATCCTATCATATTTAAAAATTTTTCTCTATCTCTCCACTTTGGTATAACCTTAACAAATAGGTCTAAATAGACTTTTTTATTAAAATAGTTCTCGATTTCTTTTCTAGCTCTTATTCCTATCTCTTTAATCATATTCCCATTTTTTCCAATAATAATTTTTTTTAAGTTTTCTCTATCTACTACTATTAAAACAGATATATTTAGAATGCCGTTTTCTTCGGCAATATTTTCTGTTATACAAGTGACAGCATGTGGTACTTCTTCTTCTGTTAGATCCAAGATTTTTTCTCTAACATATTCGGAGATGATAAAAGAATCACTGCTACTGGTAATAGTATTGCTGTCAAAATATTTGATATTATCGGGAAGATATTTTTTTATTACTGATACTAATCTTTCTATGTTATCTTTTTTTCTTGCAGATACTGGAACTATTTCATCAAAGTCATAGAGTTTTGTATATTCATCAATCTTCTTTAATATTTCTTCTCTTGGTAATTTATCTATTTTATTAATGACCAGAAATACGGGTTTATCTATGTTTTTTAATATGTCGATAACAAACTTATCGCCCGCTCCTACTTTTTCAGATATATCTACTACCATAATGACAATATCGACATCATTAATAGTAAAGTATGCTTGCTTATTTAGTACTTTCCCAAGTTTATTTTGAGGTTTATGAATCCCCGGAGTATCGACAAATACTATTTGAGTGTCTGCTTCGTTATATATACCTTGTATCATATTTCTGGTAGTTTGAGGTTTATTTGAAGTAATTGCGACCCTCTTTCCTAATATGCTATTAAGCAGTGTACTTTTCCCAACATTTGGTCTACCTATGATACTTACAAACCCACTCTTCATAAAATCACCTTAACTTATACCTAATTTAATTTTAGCATAATTGAAATTGATAGTCAAACTAAATATATTTGAGTTTAGGTAAAATTTTACAGATTTGTTAAAAAACTAATCTATATTGATATTTCTTGCCTAGATTAATATTTTAGCTAAAAATACAGAAACTAAAGAAAATATATAAAAAAGAATAGATCCATTCTTAATTGCTTAATTTAAAGATTGTCACTATTCTTTTTTCTATATAGAAAATAAGTTATTATAGATAGTACAATTAAAATAACAAAAGCTACAATTTTAAATGTACTTATCTCTACTTTGTATTCATTATCTTTAGAAGAAATACTTTTGGATATTGCCATCATTATATTAACATCATCGACATTATCTTCATTAATTGTCCAGCTATAAGTGTTGTTCTTTATTGAATCGGCATTATTTTCTAAAACAGCCTTATCACTTGTAACATTTATTTTAAGTTCGTCTGAGTATAGACAACCAAATTTCCCAGATAAATTTATGTAATAAAATTCATCATCTTCCTCAAATATATTTTCCTCAAAACAATAGTTTATCACTTTAGCTTTATCAAAGTTACCATCGTATGCATAGCTAAAATTAAATTTCTTGCCATTTTCTATGTCTATAATCTGTTTATTGTAGACTTCTTCGCTACTACTAATAAGTGGATTATCTTCGATATATAAATTATAATATATAGGATTTACATCTGTTCTTCCGTCTACTTCTTCTTCTATTTCATCATTATTTACAGTGCCCTCAATTATTTCATAAAATACATCATCTTTAAATTCAAGATTATACTCGGCAGTACAACCGGATAAAAGCACAATAGATAATAACATTAAAACTTTTTTTTTCATTTTTCACCTCTTAATATGGAGTAATCTCTTGATTTCCGCTATTGCCCGAAGGAGAACGTGATTCACTGTACCATGAACCGTAACCCATGATTATGTCAGCGTCTAAATCATAACTGGATTCAGCGACCCTGCTTGGATCTTTTCCGAAGTTTCCTTCAATTGTATGAACATATCCGTCACTATCGACATAGTCAACTATACCGACATGACTGCAATTTTCCCACATATCGCCGGATATTTCGCCATTCCAATCTGGACGGGTTCCATCACGATCCAATCTGAAATATATGATATCTCCTCGTTTAGGCGTGTAATTTCTGCTAATCGTGTCTCCTAGTTTACTAGCATAATATCTAGAGTAGTAAAATTTTAGATTGCTTCCCTTAGCAAAGTTTATCATTGTCCCCCCAGCGGTGCCAAGTGAAGCGGCCTCGCCGTCTTTTTCGATTATATCAAGAATTGTCCCTACTCCTTCTACATCGGTATGATCTAATGCCCAAGTTACAAAAAATGCACACCATGCAGCACCTCCACTGGCACCATATTTAGCACCATTAGTATTTCCGAGTTCTCCTTCAGCTAGTGCAATAAGATTATCTGCGGCTTCATTATATGTTGTGGCGCTTGAAACATATCCTTGTTCTTTTTCAAAAGTGTTCCAGTATTCTATTCTTTCAGCTAGTTTTTGTTCATCTTCTAAATCAGCAATTTCTTGATAATAAGCAATGGTTTTAGGATTAGCATTAGTCAAGCAATCAATGTATTCGGTAGAAAAGCCTAAAGCTACTAGGAAAGAAGCAAAGACACTCACTATCCACGGAGTAATAAAGGCTAGAATACAAAAAAGGATTCTCTTTGTAACTAATTTTACATTCTTCAAACTTTCTTCTTCTTTTGAGGCAATAACTGCCTTGCTAAAATCTATCATAAGCATCAATATTAGACCTATCGGCAAAACCGTGAAAATAATATCTAAAAATAATTTTCCGAAGTATATAACTCTCAAAATTTCAGGATGCTGACAAGCCTCAATTAAAAAATACATCTATATCACCTATCATCATTATAACTTACTTTACTACTTTTTTCAATAAAAAGAGAGAGATTTATGAAATTTACTATTTAATCTTCTGACTGCTACTTTCAACTGCAACTCTTTGTACCAAACCTAAGCCTATCATCAGACAAAGTGCATAACTTCCTCCATAGGAAAGGAATGGTAATGGTACTCCTGTAAGGGGAATTAGTCCCATAACCCCCATTAGATTAATCACTATGTGTGACAGCAAATAAGTAAATACTCCATAACTAATTAAACTGTTTCTTAGATTATTAGCTCTTCTTGCTATTTTAATTATTCTAAATAAGACAAATGCATACATGCACAATATGATTATTCCCACGATTAATCCCCATTCTTCAACAATAATTGGAAAGATAAAGTCTGTGTATGATTCTGGTAAATATAAGTACTTCTGCGTAGATTCTCCTATCCCTTGA
Organism: uncultured Bacilli bacterium; assembly: GCA_944329195.1. Lineage (GTDB taxonomy): Bacteria > Bacillota_I > Bacilli_A > RF39 > UBA660 > CAG-302. The sequence continues at coordinate 16,755 of CALVHX010000012.1, forward strand.
CCACTTATTCCACCATTTTTAAACGCTATGAAACTGTTACATAATTGATAGCCAGAATCTTCTTGATATCTCTCACAAGGATCAATAAAATTAAATCTTTCTAACTGATAATCTTTCAAAAACTTACCACCAGTTGCTAAAAGTACTACCGCTACTACAAGAATGCCACCTAAAAAAATCTTATTAAAAATTAATCTCTGTTTCTTATCGATTGGAACAGCATAAAAAAGCATAACAGTTATTATCATAATAATTAGTGCTGTCCCCAAATCTGGCTGAATAGCTACAAGTGCAAAAATTATTATAGAAAATAATATTGGTTTTATAATATTCCATTGATTATCTAAACTATTTTTATTTTTATCATAATAATTTGCAAGGTATAAGATAATGGCTATTTTAGCAAATTCAGAAGGCTGAATAGTTATAGGTCCAACTCTATACCAACTTACTGCTTCATTTGCAGTATATCCATAAAATATTAAACCAATTAACGCTAAGATGACAATTCCTAATATTAATCCTGATAACTTTTTATAGTTTTTCGTTGGAAATATGAGAACAAATATAAATAACATCATACCCATGATTAAAAAGATAAGTTGTCTAAAGAAATAATGATATGGACTATAATTATATCTCATAAATGATTCCATCGATGAAGCACTTAAAATCATGATTAATCCAAACAAAAAAAAGATAATTGTTACTATTAATAATGGCCTATCCATTTTAGATAGTAGTTTCTTCATAGTATCTCCATCCTTATTATAATAATAGCACAATTTTATCTTTTTGGAAATTATTTTTTTATTTATCTTTACATTTTTTACTTAAAAAATAATTAATTTATTATTATATATGCATTCTATTTGCTTTTTAAAACTACGATACTTACATTTTTGATATCTATTTTTTTTATTAATTCTCTCATTTCATCAATAGTTAAATTCTCAATAATTTCTATTGGGTTATCTTCTATTTTACCTTCAAAAATTATATTATCGATTATTATATCATTTATAGTTTCTACTGATTCATAGGCAAATATTTCATTACTGATGAGTACTCTTTTTTTTCTTTGGAAGTCATCATCCGTAATTTCTAATCTTTCTAATCTTTTTCTCACTTCCTCTAGGAATTCCTCATATCTCGGAGTTTCATTAATCATTGATATTAAGAGATGAGTATTGCAATTTAAAAGATCTATATATGTTGTACTACTGATAATGCCATCATCTTTTAATTTTTGGTCAAATGGTGATGTTTCATCAAACAAAGTAGTAAATAGTATATGGGCATAAAGGTGAAGTTTTCTTCTAGATAGCTTAATATCTTTTAATGGAATCTTTAATGTATAGGAAACTTTTGGAACGTTGGTCTCCATTATAATTTCTTCTCTTTTTTTACATACCGCATCATTTTCTTTGAACTTTTTAGTTACTATTTCTTTCTTTTCATCAAATTTTTTCTTTTCTTGATTTTCTCTAATCACTTGAATTATTTTTTCTGGATCGAAATTACCAGTTACCACTAAAAACATATTAGAGGGATGATAGAATGTATTATAACATAGTTCAAGATCTTCCTTACTGATGCTTTCAATATCTGATACAGTAGCTATAATACTGTCTCTGTATGGATTATCATTAAGCGCATTTCTTCTTACTGTTTCAATTAATACTTCAGTTGGTCTATCATCATACATGTGTATTTCTTCGGTTATAATTTTCTTTTCTGCTTCTACTGATTCTTCTGTAAGATAAATATTTTGAACATAATCTAAAAGATAATTTATATTTTCTTCTAATTTTTCAGTAGCATAGAATAAATACGTTGTATTGTTGAAAGTAGTATATGCATTACAAATGGAACCAGATTTAGCAAAAAATTCCATAGGCTGAGGATCTTCCTTTTGGGCAAACACTTTGTGTTCTAGAAAATGCGCTATTCCTTTTGGTACTCTCACCATGTTTTCCTCATCAATAGGGACAAATTCATTGTAGATAGATCCATACTTTGTAGTAAAAGTTACGTAATTATTATAGGTATCATCCTTTGTATATAGAAAAACTTCTAAGCCGCTATTAAGTTTTTCATAATAGATATATTCTTCAATATCTTTTATCTTAATTTTTTTCATTTTCATCCTCCTTGTTTTCAAGGGTTAAAATAGTATGCATTTTTACTTTTTTACTTACTGAAATGATATCTTTTTTTGTAATTTTACTAAACTTTTCTATTCTTTCTTTTTCATCATCTGAATTTACTAATATTTTAGAAAAATATGTATTAATAACTCCTATTGGGTTATCAAATGATGACTTAATAGCGGATACAATTGTCATTTTGGCAGATTCTAATACATCATCTGCTAATCTTCCGCTAGAAATATCTGATAAAGTTTTCTTGATAAGCTTAATACATTTATCTATATTTTTTCCTTCAATGCCAGAGTTAATGATGAGAATATTGTCATAGGCTTTAACGGAAGCATTTATATAGTAGCAATATGAATTTTTTTCTCTTACTGTGTCAAAAAGAAGAGAATTGGAAGTCCCGCCAAGAATTTCATTATATAACTTTATAACGTACTTTCTTTCGTAGTCAGTAAGGTTATTCAAACTGCATAATATGATAAGTTGTGATTGGCTCACTTCATCGTATTCGCGGTATCTTACAACTCTCTTTCTCGGAATAAGTTCGGGAACAAGAAGTTTTTTATTTTCTTTCTTAAATGTATTTATTTTAAAGTATTCTTTAAATATTTCCTTTACTTTTGTAGAATCAAAATCACCAAGCACAAAAATATCTATTTGATCTTCATTTAGTACTCGTTTATAATATTCATATAGTGTTTTCCCTGTAATCTTCTCTAAGTCATCAATATCTCCAAAAGTGTTATAAGAATATGGCTTACCCTTCATTTTTTCCATTAACTTTAAAACAGAATATTTTACTTTGTTGTCTTTAATACTAAAAATCATCTGTTTTAATTTGCTTTTTTGCTTTTCAATATTAACAAACGAATCATTTTCTATATTGGGATTAAATATTAAATCAAGAAAAAAGATGATGGATTCTTTATTCATATCTTCTTCAGTATATTTTTCATTTAAAAACTTTGTCTGAAAAGATAAATTGCTAAAATTACCAATTCTGGATATTGAAGATGAAATTTTAATATCGTATAGCATTTCACTTTCAATTATCAGTTCTTTTTCCGTTTTATACTTTTTACTAGAATCTAAAAGTATCATTTTTAGTAAGTTTCTTTTGGTAATTTCTTCTTTTTTTATTTCTCTATAAAAATCCACATCTATTGTTATAGTTTTAAATTTGTTAGTTTTAATTAAATGTAAGTTGTAAGCACCCATATTAATTGTCTCTAGATTCATAAATTTCACCTCTTCCCCTATATTATGTACTACTTTTATAATTTTAAACTTGCTTCAAGTGCTAAAGTTATTAAATCATCTAGTCCCTGCTCTCTTTCTTTACTTGAGAGTTTGTCGGGAAAATTAAAACTGTCACTTACCATAAGTAGACACGCCGCTCTTTTCCCTAGCATTTTTGCTACAGTAAATAGTGCAAAAGATTCCATTTCGACACCCAAAACAGAAAACTTTTCTACCTTATCTTTAAAATTGTTATTTTGTTCATAAAAGACATCTGAAGAAAATATGTTGCCTTTGCAAATTTTCATGTTTATGTCTCCTGCTGTTTTTTCAATAATGCTATTTAAATCTGCATCTGCGCTTATGTAATTATTTGGGTAGTTACACAAAAACCTACCAAAATTTGAATTGGTAATAGAATTTGTAACTAAAACTATATCCTTTAAATTTAAGTTGGTATAACTACCCATAGTTCCTATTCTTATGATGTTATTGACTTCATAATCTTTAAATAGTTCGTAAGAATATATTCCCATGGAGGGAATTCCCATGCCAGAAGGGAAAACGGTTACTTTTTTACTTTTATAATATCCTGTATATCCTGTCATTCCTCTTACTGTATTAATAAGTTTTGCATTGGATAAAAATTTTTTTGCTATATACTCACATCTTTTGGGATCACCTGGCATAAGAACATTGGAAGCTACATCATCTTTCTTGCTTTCAATATGTACACTCATATCTATTCTCCTTACTTGCTAACTTCAATACTGTATTTTTTTACATTTGCTATATTTAAAGTCTCATTAGATGTAAATTCAACAGTGAAATTACTAACGCCAGTTAATGGATTTTCATTAGTAAAATCATATTTGTTTTCACCAAGTATGTTTTCATTTTCATCGTATAATTTTACCACTACAGAAAGAGCTTCTGATGATGTGCTCGTATCTTCGATACTGCCCGCAACTGAAATATTATTATCAGTTACATTTACACTGATGGCATCAATAATAACATTATTTAAATTTAAAATATAATTTGTGTTGTTAAGCTCTAATACTTCTACTGAATTGTATGTTTGAATATTATCAACAGATATTTTTTTGTTTATATCTAGATAGACAGTAGTAGTATCACCAACTTCTTCAAATCTTATCCCATCAATCTGATTATTTGCATCTACTTTAGCTATTGTATTTCGACATGCTGATACATCATTGCCATAATACTGGCACACAATAACCGCTATTTCTTTATAAACTTCCTCGATCATATCTTCGTTTTCTTCATCGATAGTTATTGCTAATTCATTTATATTTAAAGGAATGTCTAGTCTAACACTTCTACTTTCTTTACTATAGTCTACTGTTAACATATCAGTAGTGCTTGTAGAATTTAAAGTAGCACCTCCTTCTTGACTAGCAAGGTTAGAATTAGCTAGAGCACTCGATATTTCATTTAAAGTAATATAATTAGCTGTATACTCGTTATTTTCGACTACTTCATCTTCTCTAAAAAATTTGATATATACCACAATAATAATACAAATAGTTATTATAACTAAAAGTATATATGCAAGTATCGTATCTACTTTCTCTCTCTTCTCAATTTTTTTCTTAATCATTAATTCTTGTTCATTCATTTTCTTTACCTCTTTCTTTTATTCTCTTCTATTTTAAAATATTAAATATTAATTTGATTTTTTAAATATTATTCTATAATAATTACAAATAAGAAAAGTAATTATTTAAATATACTTAGGAAAATATTCCACCTTCTTCACATATAAGAGATATCCTAGCCAAAAAGCTCTCACCCATTATGTTTAAGTTGTTTTCTACATTGGCATCTAAATATATGTATAGCTCATAATTTGTTGTTCCAACAGAATCTATAGTATGGTGGTACATGATTGTTTGAACTCCACTATTAAAATTTGGAATATTTAAATAACTAGAAGAAACTACTCTCCTTGTGTTACCAACATTTTCAACTAAAGTGTATTTTAGGCTTCCATTAAAAGAACTGGTAACGCTCTCACCATTTTTTCCCAGCAACAAATCGCATCCGATCGGATCGCCATCATATTTGCTTACTATACTAAATGTTGTCTTTTCTCCATCTTCATAGTTAAACACAGGAGCAAGTGAATCTGTATTTATATCTGGCCCTGTATCAAAAATAATATCCGCTAGTTCACCAATAGACATCACTACTCTGGTATTGTTTGTGCTACTCCAAGTAAGCCAAGCATATGTTCCTGCAAAGATTATAGATCCTATTAGCAAAACTAGTGCAGTGATAATAAATACCTTACTATGAAAAAAGGAACCTATTTTTTTTGTCATAAAATTGTCCTCCATTACTCTATAAATAATATACTATAATTTTATTATTTTTTCAAGGCTTTTTAAATCACTTCTATTTTTTGTAGTCTAAAAAAGTAACCCTCTAGTAGAGGGTTACTGTTATTATTTGTTTTTATTTAGCCTTAATATCTTAGTTGGTAGTGCACGAGTGTTTTTTCCTTGCATACTCAAAAATAGATCCCTATTGCCCTTTATATAGTTTAATATACTGCTTACTTTCTCTGTTTTATTTTCACTGCTTTCTACTGCCATTAAAAACATATCTCCTATTTTCTGATCTCCTTGCAAGTAGAACTCCCTAGCATATATTAGGTATATTATATCTATCTCTTCTTGTGACAAATTCATTTGCTGACAAGCAGTGGTAACGTCTGTATCAGAATCAATTATTTTACTATTAATTTCTTCAAAACCATTCATTTTTAAATATTTATTTATTTCATCATGACACTCAATTTCTTTTTGCGATTCGCTTTCCCCAACAAGAAGTCTTTCTAATTTTTCAATAAAGTCACTAAAATCATATGTTTCCGTTTCTGTAATAGCGGTAGCAACAGTCAGATAATCTATTGCTAATTTATAGTCTTTCTTCTTACAATATGCCTTGCCTATTTTAGCATATATGTGTGCTTCTTTATTGCTAGAAGAGTGTAGCAGTTTTAAATATTTTTCTATGCAATCATCATATTGTCCATTTTTGTACGCTTGGTTAGCCTGTGAGAAAATGTTCGCATATGAGTTTTGTTTTATTTGTATATAGTTAAATTGCAAAACAACACGTTTTTCTTTATTTATGTTGATCACAAAAGCTATCATATTTCGATAATCTTTAGATAACTCTAAAATAGACTTCACTCTTTTGTCATCCATAGGTTCAAGCAGGATAATACCACCATTGTCCCAAAGTTCATCATATTTTTGATCCATAAAGTCTTCCAGACTATTCTGAGGTTCTTGAAGAATTTGTGATTCTTGCATTTCTTTAAGGGCTTTTAAATCTTCTGCTTCTTGGCGTTCTATCTTCTCTAGTAACTCTTCAAATGATGCTAAAGCGGTGCTGTTTTCTTTCTTATCATTTTTTTGCAATAATTCAAGCAATTTATATGGATCATTGATAACTGAAGATACTCCAGTATGATATTTACTATTTTTTTGTAATCTATAAATTATGTCTAAATATATTTTGCATTCTTCATATTTTCCTTGAAATAATTTGGTATGAAATTCTTTTATATAATTACTGATATAAGGAGTAAATTTCGAACTACCAATACTTCTTAGCATGCTTATTGTCTTCCCAAAATTATTGTCACCTCTCAGTATATTAAGTTTTATCGAACTAATTGGCAAATAGTAATATTTTTCTTTACTTATAAGTTTTAAATATTTTTTTATATATAGGACAGCATTTTCAAAATCTTTTTCTGATAGGAATGAACTAATTAGTTCTATATTTGTAGCTTTATCTAGAGAAATGTCTTTTTCTTCCAATGATGTGCTGGCATCCGTTTCTACTTTTTTTGTTTTATCAGATAATTTGTTAATTAAATCGCAAATTTCTGACAAGATAAGATAAAAAACAGAGTATTCGTCTAAAATGTTTTTATTCCTATTGTATTCGTGATTCATTTTTAGGGCAACATCATAGCATTCCATATCAATGGCCGCAAATATATTTTTTGGTTTCCTATTATGCCTTTCTGGAAGTACATGTTCTTCACTAATCTGAACATATTTCTTAAGTAATTTTAACATGTATCTTTCGGGCTTATTTAAAAAGTTTCTATTTTGTAGCTCTTGAAGTTTTTCTATAGCTTCTTCATAGTTTTTACCTCTTATTAAATCAACAATTTTGCTATTTCTTTCACTAGAAGCACGAACTGCCTTTTGTAATAGCGCTCTAACAATTGCATATTGAACATTAGATTTGTTAGATTTATATTCTAAATCCATATTAATTGCCTTTAGAGCCCCTTTTAAATTTCCTTGCAGTACTAAAGCTCTTATGTTATTTTGGGTTTCTTTTCTTGCGTATATTTTATTTGAAGATGATATTTTTATATCTTCAAGATTCAATGATCTTGCATAATCTCTATAGTTTTGTGGAATATCGGCGATAATATTTAAAAGATAGAGATAGAAATTATACTCAATATTATAGTCCTTATCTTCAGACTGCAATAAGATTTTACTCAGCTCAAGTGCTTCTTGGTAATCTTCAGCTTGAATTTTTAGTAAAAATAGTTGGAAATAAGCTTTCAAGTGATCTGGATTTAGTTCAAGACACTTCTTGAAACATAATTCCGCTATTTGGGCATCTTTTTGCTTCTTACCAAAAGAATAAAGTCTTTCTATGTTTCTAAGCTCGTAAAGGCCTCTCTTTTCTCTTCTTATTACTTTATCTTGTATTAATTTATTTAAATCTCTATAGTTAAACCCAAATTCTCTCATCAGACTTGTAGTTAACTCTTTATCCTCCACAACAGCCATATATATCTTTTCTAAATTCTCTTTACTTATCATCTTTGTTTTCTCCTCTCCTAAAGTTTTTGTATTTTTTTTAATCTTTATTATTAACTAAATATTTCTTTTTAATCTGTTCCTATTCTTTTCTCGTTATTAGTTATAAAACCATACAAAATTAATTTATTTTTTATTTTATCATATTTTGTTAAGTTCCTATTGTATAAAAAATGTATGATTATACTGATTTCTTCTAAATGAAGAACGCGTCATATCATCACACATTTTAAATGCTATCTCCTCTTCTTATCTTCTATACGTATATCTTGTATAACAACGCTATATTTGCTCTTTAAAAATGCTAACATATTGTCACTAATTCTATAATATGGGTTTTCTATAGCAAAAAAGTTTTTTTCGGTAATAAGTCCAAGTGCATATGCTGCAGAAGTTTCAATATAGTAGTCGAGCCATCAATAAAAACTTTAATGGCTGGTTTCAAAGGTACTTCATCGGTAGATATTTTCTTATACTCGATGTCAAAGTCTCTTATTTTTAACATTTCTAACTGATTTTTATTGATTTCAAATAGGCTTGGTCCTTTATCGAGCATAATTGCTCTAACTTTTGTTAGTCCCAAAGCGTAGGCAGCAGTTCTATCAATAAATAGTCTATTATCATCAGTTATATATATTAATAGAATTTGTCTTAATATCTTGCTACTTTGAGCTTGTGCTAAATTCTGCTTTTCTTCATTTCTTGTCAAATTTCTAGATAATGAGAGAAGCGAGTTAGCTCTAGTATTTTCTTTATCGTTTCTTCCTTTTAGTTTCATATTTATCTTCTATCACCTAAGAATTTCCTTACCGCCCATATAAGGATGCAATGCTTTTGGAACTTTAATACTTCCGTCTTCTTGGTAATTATTTTCAAGTAGAGCAATTAAGCCTCTAGGGGTAGCAAGTACAGTATTATTTAAAGTTGCCAAAAATTGATTGCCACTTTTTGTTTTCATTCTAATTCCTAATCTTCTTGCTTGAGCATCACCTAGTGTTGAACATGATCCAACTTCAAAATATTTTTTTTGTCTTGGACTCCAAGCTTCGATATCACACGATTTGACTTTTAAATCCGCTAGGTCACCGCTGCAACATTCAAGGGTTCTAACAGGAACATCTAAACTTCTGAAAAATTCTACTGTATAACTCCACATTTTATTATACCAAGTCATTGCATCCTCTGGTTTGCATAGAACTACCATTTCTTGTTTTTCAAACTGGTGAACTCTATATAGTCCCCTTTCTTCTAGGCCATGAGCACCAACTTCTTTTCTAAAACAAGGTGAATAAGAGGTTAAGGCTATCGGTAGATCTTTTTCTTCTATAATTTGCCCTTTGAATTTTCCAATTACACTATGTTCAGAAGTACCAATTAAATATAAGTCTTCTCCTTCAATTTTATACATCATTGCATCCATTTCTGCAAAAGACATAACACCTGTTACAACGTCACTTCTAATCATGAATGGGGGAACGCAATATGTAAATCCTTTATCGATCATAAAATCTCTGGCATAGCTTAACATTGCCGAATGAAGTCTGGCAATATCTCCCATTAGATAATAAAATCCATTGCCACTTGTCCTTCCAGCAGATTCTTTATCTAGTCCATTTAACTTTTCACATATGTCGGCATGATAAGGTATTTCATACTTTGGAACAAACGGGTCACCAAATCTTTCTATCTCCACATTTTCGCTGTCATCTTTACCGATAGGAACACTATCGTCAATTATCTGCGGAATTCTCATCATTTTTTCTTTTAATTGATTTGATAATTCATTCTCTTCTTTTTCAATATCTACTAAGGTATCATTGATTTCTACTACTTTTTGTTTTTTTATATTTGCCTCGTTAACTTTCTTCTCTCTAAATAGAGCTCCAATTTCATCACTTGTAGCATTTCTTTCTTGCCTTAAAATATCTCCTTTTTGTTTTAAATTTCTAATTTTTTCATCTAATTCCACTACTTCATCTACGAGTGGTAACTTTTCTTCCTGAAATTTTTTTTTAATGTTTTCCTTAACTTTATCTTTGTTTTCTCTTATAAATTTTATATCTATCATTTTTTCTTCTCCTTTCTTTTTAAAACAACGGGATTGAATAAAAAGTGACAAAACTCCCTTAATAGTAAAATTATCTTTTCTTTTATCTTTTTTCCTTTATAATCTACTATTTTTTCTTGACTTTCACCGTTTAGTTGATTGATGTATGCTATGACTGTCTGCATTTGAAAATACAAGCACAATGGTAATAGTATGACAAAAATATAATAAAAGAATCTAATTCTGACAGATAGTAGTGATGCAATCATCATTGGGAAAAGAATAACTGTCTTATGTTTACCAACTCTTTCTGTATAGTTTTTGCCTCTTTTAACTGTTATTAGATAATTGATTATCGATATCAATATTTCCATTATGAATGGTAAAATTATTAAATAGTTATTATATACTATGGATAAAACTATTAAGGACAACGCATAAAGTTTATCACTTATTGCATCTAAATATTGTCCAAACCTTGAATAGGCAGAAAACTTTCTAGCGAAATATCCATCAAAAATATCGGAAATTGCTCCATATATATACAAAAATATTGAAAGAGATAAATCGTCTTTAATAAAATATACTATGCCTAATATAACAGAAATAAGCCTAGTCATAGTAATTATATTTGGTATGCTTCTTTTAATTTTAAGTTTCACAAAAAATCCCTCACTATACGAATTATACTACATTTAATAGGCAAATGCAAGCAAATGTTAAAAGAATAATCGTAAAGACTATTCTTATATTGAAGGGATTTTAATGATATTAAAAAAATATAAAACTTGCCCGCTAGCGAATAGGAAGAAAGACTTTATTACTAGTTTTTAGTAATAAAGTCTTATATTTACATGTTTAAATATTGTTTTATTATACTCTTGATTTTAGGAGTCTTATTTTGTAAGTAGCATATAATCCGCCAACCAAAGCAAACGAAAGTATAAACATCATCAATCCTAGATTTAAATCTCCTGTTTGAGGGTTTTCTTCTTGTGTTTCTTCTTCATTGGTATTTTCGTTCGACTCAATAAGTGTATATTTAGCATATATAACTGTATCTTCATTAATTTCAGTATCCGCTAAAAATTCATCAGTATAATCATCATTAGTATACCAACCTCCAAATATATATCCCTCAATTTCCATTTGCTGAGAATCTAGTATATCTTCAGTTATGACGGTACCTTTAGGTACGCTTAATATAACATCACCATCCGTAGTGGATAAAGTAAGTAATACATTTTCTCCTACTAGTTCAATATTTTTGTCGTTTTTGGAAGTGATGATGGTATCGGGAGTAACAATTAGCATGTTTCCACCGATTGTATTTTCTTCACTACCGTAGTTTACAACTGAACTTTCACCGTTTTCATCATTATTTATTAATTTACAATTGCTTAACAAAACAGTAGTCTCTTCATTGTCCTCATAATAATCATTATAAAGTATAAGGTCTTGACGATTATCGGTGATTACTTTGTTTTGGATAGTCGTATTATCAAATGCTAGAGTTAGCTGTTTTTGGCTTCCTATAGATATTACGCCATAATAATTACCATTATCGGCAATAACTGGATGATAGGTTGTCCCAGTTAGTACAGAGTTAGTTATCAACACTTCATTCAATGAGTTGATATCTCCTTCATTACTAGACAGTTCTAGCGCTGCCCAACCATTGATTTCAGAGTTATCAATATTTATGTTGTTTGAAGCACTCTTGACAAATACACCGTATGTAGAATTTATTTCTGTATCTTTTATTGTTAACTGTGTAGAATCGCTTCCTCTGTCCACTCTAACTCCGGCCACTCCGGTCTTGTAATCTTCACCGTCGACGTATCCTTCAACGTTTAAGATGCAATTGGTAATTTCCACGGTAAGTTCTGGCACAGTTATTGTTACGACATTGCGATATGTGTTATCAACATATTTGCCAACAACTGTAACACCCTCTAAATTTAAATTATTTTTTACAGTAATCTGACCCTCTATTATAGTGGTTTCTTTATTTTCTCCCTTTATTGTCAAATCTTTGTCAATAGTTATATTACCGATGTACGTTCCTTCTTCTAGTAATAATATATCGCCAGATGCGGCTCCTTCTATTTTTTGACTCAAATCGTCTGATGCAGCTACTGTAATATCTGCAGCTTCGACAGTAGTCATCGTTAGACTCCCAATTAATGCGATGGCTAATGTCACTAAAATTTTTTTCATTTTCTTCTTCCTTTCTATACTATTATATACTTCTTCTAGTATGTCTTAATTATATCATTTGTGCTTTATTTAGTCAAGCGTATACTACAAAATAGCAGGTTAAAAACATGAAATAAATTATGAACAGCAGGGAAAGTCTTATATTAGAAGGCTTTACTGCTATTTTTTTAC
>CALVHX010000013.1 GCA_944329195.1 uncultured Bacilli bacterium
AAAAATAGATAAATGATTTTTTACTCGAATTTATCTATTTTTTATTAATTAATTATTTTTACTCTTATTTACTGTTTGTAGGTAATTTGTTTTGTAGCATGCTTAATGAGTTGTATAAATTTTGAATTTTTTTATTATCTTCTCCAAAATCATTTTCTTTTGAAGCTTCTATTAAGATATTTAATACACTTTTTAAATTTTCATCTTCCATAAAACAATTCTCCTTTCCTCCTTAATATTTAATTTAAAAGGCTATGTTGTAGTTTTTAGGGGATGGAAATTATAGCCTTTATAAATATCATGAAAATCTAAATTACTATAATTATTGCAAACATTTAAATAATTTATATCAGTGTTTTTAATAAAAATTTTATTTCTAAATTCTATAAGCTGATCGCTGTAGTCTAAAGTCCAATTAAGATATCTTAGAAAACAAAATAAATCTAGGTATTGTTGTAGATGTTTAGTAGAAACACCTCTAAAGTTGGATAAAAAGATATCTAATTGTTGATGTAATGAATTAATTTCGGCTAAATTATTATTATCTTCATCTGAATAAGTTCCTGCTTTTATTTGTTTTAAATTCCAATTTTTTTCTTTAGCGACGCTTTCATAACTTGATTTACAATCTGTAATTATTTTTTTTGTATTTCTTATTCTTGGAACTACATGCTCTTTGATCATATCAGATGTGACTGGTCCTGTGCCTGATATAGCAAAAAACATATTATCAAATTCATCACAACCAGAGACTATACATATTTTATGACTATTTATTCCTCTTTTTCTATTTCCATGTGAAGTTCTTTTTTTACTCATTCTAGGCATGTTCTCTTTCTTTGTACCTTTGAGATTTATCGAGGTATAATATTCATCTAGTTCAATATCACCATTTAATACGAAAGAATTAATTATGTCTTTTAAACAAACAATTATTTTGTGTCTCAAGGTAAATGCTGTTTTGATTGATACTTTCATAATCTTTGCCGTTTTTCTGATTGAAAATAAATGTAGAACACATTCAAAAGCTTGTTCTATTTGTTTAAAAGACAAATGTGTATGATGAAAAACAGAATTTGTTAATCCATTAAATTTTTTCTTACATTCTTTGCAAATATAATTTTGTTTTCCTTTGTATTTGCCGTTCTTATTAATAGAATTAGAATGGCAATTAGGACAAATTGGCTCATGATTTTTAAGTATTAGATCACACAATGCTTTTTTGCTACTTTCTATTAACTCTATTTTATTGTTTATGAAATTTAATAGTTTTCTTAATTCATCAATGTCGTTAATTTCTTCAATATTCAACTTTTGTTTCATAGTCTTATACCTAAAAAGATATACTTGATTGGCCAGTCATAAATATATTCATTTGCTTAAGATGAATTTAGATTGACTGACCAATCAAGTATATCCCCTTCTAAATTCATCTTAAGCACTTTCATTATACCATTATCCCTCAAAAAATACAACATAGCGATTTAAAAGGTGACGAAAACAATAATCGCCACCTATGGATTGAAATTAAATGTAAAGTAATTTTAAGTAGCGATAATATCGTTCCTTTAAATTCATCGTTATAATAACAGATTATTATTGCAAAATCAAGTGAAAATTAACACAAATTGGTAATTTTTCTAAATATATATTAAATAAAAAGACAAATAGTTTTTCTACTTGCCTTTTGGTTTAATATATGTAATAAGTTCATTTAAATTACAATTAAATACATAACATAATTTTGCCGATATTTCTCCATCATATCTAATTGCAGTGTTTTCTATATATATTTCTAAAGTTTGATGATGAATACCAGTCCTTCTTGCAATTTGAGTTTTTGTTAAATTATTTTTTTTCATCAATTCATTAATGTTACATTTTACATAACCATAATCTATATATGTAATAAGGCTTCTCTCTCTTTTCATACCACACTCTCCAACTAATGATATCTATAAATTAATTTTATCATTGATTTGGAATACAAAAGAGCCGTAGATATATGCAATGTTTAAAATTCCAAATTTCAAATATTTGCCTTTTTATAAATTTTCTGATATAATTATTAAGGTCTTTTACTTGTAAGAAAGGAGGAAAAATTGAGCAAGATAAGAATGTTTTCACTAGGAGGACTAGACGAAAACGGAAAAAACATGTTTGTTATAGAGATAAATAAAAATATTTTAGTATTTGAAGCTGGGCTAAAATATGCTGATGAATTAACTTTAGGGATAGACTATATTATACCAAATATAAATTACTTAAAGGAAAATAAAGAGAGAATAAAGGGGATATTTTTAACGCATAGTCATGAGGAAAATGTAGGAGCTTTGCCAGATATGATGGATACGCTAGAAGGTATACCAATATACGGATCAAAATATACTATTAATATTGTAAAAAAAGAATTTGAAACATATAAGATAAATACTAAAAACTTAAGGGAAATAAAAGCGTACATCCCAATAGAAATAGAAAATATTAAAATATTTCCAGTAAATTTGTCACATTCAATTCCAGATAATTTTGGTTATGCTATTTATACAGATGATGGAGTTATATTCTATGCGGCCGATTTTGTATTTGACTCTTTAATGAAAGGACCATATAAAACAGATATTGGCAAATTAGCTTACATTGGAAAACAAAAAGTATTATGCTTACTAACTGAATCGATGTATGCCGACAGAGAAGGATTTACATCACCTAAACATCGGATATCTGGTTTAATTAGAGAAATGCTAAATACTGCCGACGGAAGAATTATTTTTAACGTTTTAGATTCTCACTTATATCGAATTCAAGAATTGTTTGATGAAGTTAAAAAGACAGAACGAAAAATCGTAATAATGGGTAAAAGACTAAAGAAAATAATTGATACCGCTATTGAAAATGATTATCTATTAGTCGACAAAAATGTGATAGGAGACTTATCTAATATTAATGATAAGAACGTAGTTATTTTAAATTCTAATGAAAAAGAAAAACCATACTACAATGTCATGAAGATTGTTAATGGATATGATAAATTTATTAAATTAAACGAAAGTGACACTGTATTTTTAGCAACGCCAATCTATAATAATAGAGAAAAAACATACTATCATTTACTAGATGAAATATCCAAAACAGGAGCTAAAGTAGTAGGGCTTTCGTCTAAGCAATACTTATCACACCATGCTTCACGAGAAGATTTAATGATGATGATAAATTTAATGAATCCCAAATATTATTTTCCAATTCGAGGAGAATATAAAAATCAGGTTCAAAACGCTGAACTGGCCGAACTTGTAGGGATTCCAAAAGAAAACATTATACTTAAAGAAAATGGTGATGTAGTTACCATAGAAAAAGGACAATTAAAAGAAGAGTTTAAAAAAGTTCCGTGTGGTTCGATATTAATAGATGGAAATTCTTCTGATGATATTGGTGAAATAGTATTGAAAGATAGAGAAATATTATCAGATAATGGAATAATGATCGTATCTGTGACGATAAATAAAGAAAGCAAAGAAGTAATATCAGGACCAGAGATTTTAACAAGGGGATTTGTCTATGTTAAAGATTCATATGAACTTATTAACGAGATAAAAAAAATAGCAGAATCAATTATTTTAGACAATACAAAAGGTGCAAAATACATCGAGTACAATAAAATAAAAAATACAATAAGAGATGAATTGTCAAAATTTCTTATTAATCAAACAGGTAATAAACCCATGATAATTACAGTAATTCAAGAAATATAGAAGAATACAAAAAATAAGAATATCAAAAAGCTGTAAGCAGAAAATTGATGCGACCTTTCTAGGTTTGGGGGCAACTGCGTTTGAATCACATAGAAAAATAGCAGAATCAATTGCTAAGATTAATCAAGCTTTTAAATTAGTAGCTTTTTCTATTAAAAATCTACGCTAAGAAACTGATAAAACTTCACATATGCATAGATGGTAAAAAGTCGTGGCCAGTTTCATTGAAACAAAGTTTAAGCGAAACTGGCGATAGGCTTTTCCTTTTTTTTATTAAAATTCCAAAAAACTATTTTATTTTATTTTATTTTTTGTTATAATAAAGTGGAGGTATGATATGAAAAAAATATTTATACTATTTTTAGTATCAATAATATGTACAGGCTGCGTTCAAATAAATAGTATAGACAATTACGATATAATCATTGATACTATTATAAGTAGCAAGAAGACTGTCAATACTTCCTCTATGGGGTATAAATATTATTTGCCAATTGGAGTATCAAAAGTTTATGATAAAGACTACAATCAAAAATTAAAAATAGATAATATCGATATATATATGTACGTAGATACAGTGAGTTATTACTATCGTAATTCTTTAAATTTTAATGACGAAGATGAAAGCAGTTATTATTATAGAAGAATAAATAACGCTGAAAAAATTGGATACATAAAAATAACAGAAGAAGAAGATAATAAGTATTTTATGAAGGCTGTTTATAATTATGCTAAAATCGAGTGTTATGTTCCAGAAACAAAAATAGAAGACATATTGTCCATAACTATGATAATATTAGATAGCATCGATTATAACGACAACCTAATAGAAAAAATTCTTCAAGATGAGTATTTTTCTAGTGTCGATAAAGAATATAAAATAAATAAACCAGATGATACCGAAAGTAAATTTTCTGAATACTTAAGTGAATATGTACAAGAAGAGGAATCAATTATTCCAGATTTGCCAGAATACTAAAAAGGAGCGAAAGTATGAAATTCTTAGATAAAATAAAAGACTTATTTTCTGATGAAGAAGAAGTAGTAGAAACAAAAGAAGTCGAAATAGAAGAAAGCGAAGAACATAAGCTTCCAACTTTTATGAGAAATAAAATTGAAGAAGAAAAACAGAGAGAAGAGAAAAGTAAAAGAGAAAATCAATTAAAAGAAAATGACATCATTAGTGACAGGGATATCATTAAGACAAGAAGCGGAAATAACTTTTCTTTTCCTATAGATTTAGATGACACAGATTTAATTAATACTAATACCCGCAGCAATCAAAATGTTTTACAGAAAGAAAAAACAGTGTCAGAATTATATTCAAAAAAGGAAGAGCCAAAGCCAAAAAAATTTAGACCTACGCCTGTTATATCTCCAGTATATGGTATCTTAGATAAAAACTATACCAAAGACGAGGTAAAAGTGCAAGATGAAAATTCATACGAAATACAAAGGCCTTCACGAAAGATCGACTTTGAAACAGTACGTAATAAGGCGTTCGGGAGTTTAACAGATGATATAAAGAATAATCTGTGTGAAAATTGTGAGTTATATCAAGAAGTCAAGATAACTAAAAATGCCGACAAGAAGAGAAAAGAAGATAATTTATTGTCTGATATGACTGAAGAAAGCGATGTATCACTAGGAACGGCCGAAGAAAATTATTTTGATTTTGGCGTTAGTTACGAGCCAGCCAAAAAAGAGGACAAAACAAATAATACTACAATCAATATTGATGAGTTAGAAATAAAAAACGATATAAAAATAGTTAATCATAACGTTGAAGAAAAACCAGCCGAAAAAATAGAAGTAAAAGAGCCACTTAAGAAACTTGAAGACACCAAAGAATTTGAAAAAATATCACATGATGAAGAACAAGCAGCAGATATTTTAAACGATGCTAGAGATATCCCGCTTGAAAAGTTAGATAATGATATATTTAATTTAATTGACTCTATGTACGATGAGGAGGAAAAATAATGACAGTTAATGATGTTTTACCAGTGGTAGTATATATATTATCTTCTATTTTATTGGTAACATTAATAATATTAACCATAAAGGTAATAATAACAATGAATAAAATCGAAAAAATAGTTGATAATATAACTGTAAAAATTAAAACGTTAGATGGGGTATTCTCTGTTATTGAAATAGCCACAAACAAATTCACATCAATAACTGATAAAGTTATTGACGTAATAACATCATTAATTCAGAAAGTTTTTAATTCAAAAGGAAAGGAAAAAGATAAAAATGAGTAAAAAAGGATTAGGAAAATTTGTTTTAGGAGCAGGCCTAGGAGCGGGATTAGCATTACTATTTGCTCCAAAAAAAGGTAGCGACTTAAGAAATGACATTAAAAAGAAAATAAATGAGTTCATGAAAGATGTCGATAAGATGACTGTCGAGGAAATAAAAAAAGAATTTACCAATAAAGTTGAGGAAATAAAAAAGGAACTTGATGAGTTAGATAAAGAAAAAGTTGTAAAAATAGCTAAAAAGAAAGGCGAAGAGCTAAAAAATAAAGCTAATGAACTAGTACAAATGGCCAAGGAAAAAGGAACACCAGTTCTTGAAGGAATAGCAAATGACTTGAAAGAGAAAGTAGTATCTGTAGCCCAAGATGTAGTTAATAAATTAAGCGAAAAGTAATCCTTGAAGGGTTATTTTTTTCTGTTTTGCAAATACTATAATTGAAAGGAATGATAGATTGAAAGCACTAATAACAGGAGCATCTTCTGGTATAGGAAGAGAAATGGCAAAATATTTGTCAGAATATAATTATGAACTATTTTTAGTATCTAGGGATAAAGCCAAGCTAGATAAAATATTTAAAGGATATAAAAATAAGATAACTACTTATCAATTTGATTTAACAAAAAAAGAAGAATGTATAAAACTATATAAAACATTAAAAGATGAAAAAATAGATATATTGATAAACAATGCAGGATTTGGAGATGCAGGAAAGTTTTCTGAAACCAGTTTAGACAAAGAGATGGATATGATTAATTTAAATATTAAAGCTTATCATATCCTAACAAAACTTTTTTTAGAAGACTTTGTCAAACGTGATTATGGAAGAATACTCAATGTCGCTTCAATGGCAGGTTTTATCCCAGGACCTTACATGGCCACATACTATGCCACAAAAAACTATGTTGTCAGTTTATCACTAGCAATATATGAAGAATTAAAAAGAGATAATTCCAAAGTAAAAATATCAATATTTTGCCCAGGACCAGTTGAGACCAATTTCAATAATGTCGCTAATGTAAACTTTAATATCCCATCACTCAGTAGCAAATATGCTAGTAAGATAGCAATCGACGGTTTGTTTCAAAATAAGCTAATAATAATACCTTTAAATATGAAACTAAACCATTTCCTATCCAAGTTTATCCCAATCAAAACAATACTGTTTGTTAATTCATTAATACAAGAAAGAAAGATTAAATAACCTTTCTTTCTTTTGACATTTATAGTATAATTAAAAAAAGGAGAAATTTTATGAGTTTTACATCAATTGTCAAAGATGAAGTCTCACGATTAGATACATCCAAATTAGAAAATTTATCTGAATTATCGGCAATACTAAGAGTAGCTGGAACTTTCAACAATACTATTAATATAACTGTTGAGAATAACACTGTAGCAAGGCGAATATTTAAATTAATAAAAAGTGTATATAGCATATCAGCTTCAATTACCGTTAGAAATAAAAAGTTAGGGAGGGGCTTCACTTATATATTGACAATAAGCGAAAATCAAAAAGAAATACTAAATGATTTATCAATTTTAGAAAATAATAAGTATCTTTCTATTCCTAAAGAATACATGGTTTCTGACGAAGAACAAATAAGAGCTTATCTGAGAGGAGTATTTATAACCGCCGGCTCTGTTAACGACCCCAAAACATCTAGGTATCATTTGGAATTTGTTTTGGATACAAAAGAATTTTCAGAGTTTATAAACAAGTTGTTAAATGAATACGACTTGAACAGTAAAATAATCAAAAGAGAGAAAAAGTATACTGTATATATTAAAGAAGCTGAAAAAATATCTGACTTTTTAAGAGTGATAAAAGCATTTTCGGCTGTTATGTATTTTGAAGATATAAGAATATATAGAGATCATAAAAACATGACAAACAGATTAAATAACTGCGAACAAGCAAATGTTGACAAAATATTTTTAACAGCATCTAAGCAGATTAAGCTTATAGAAAAATTATATGAACTAGATATGGTAGATTTGCTTGATGAAAAATTAAAAGAAGTAATAGAATACCGTATGAAGTACAAAGAAAGTTCACTTCAAGAACTTGCCGATATTATATCAGTAGAAACGGGGGTAGAGATTACTAAATCCGGGTTAAATCATCGTTTTCGAAAATTAAAAGAATTACTAGAAAAAATAGAAAAAAACAAATAATTAAAGCAAAAATATTAATAATAAAGTCAAATTAGTATTTTATTATTTACAGGATATAGAAAAATATGGTTACTATTCACAGCCTTTTGCCCTTTAATTTATAGTACTTTAAATTTAAAATTTGGATAAAAATAGGCTGTGAATACTTGCTATTACACATATTTATAAACTCAAAAAAACAATAAAGTCCTTAAAATAAAGAAATTAATTGTCGAATTTAGCTGTGAATAGTAACAAAATATGTTGAAAAATGTCAAAAAAGTATTGACATTCTAAAAAATATAGTGTAAGATAAAATCATCTAATAGAATAACAGAAAGTATTATAACGACACATATAATTACTTAAAGATTTGTGTGAAGTTTGGTTGTAGTATAGACCTATAATACGAAACTGTTTTTGGGTGTTAAAGTAAAGGCTTTAATTCTTATCTGTCTGTTAGATATGCATATATGTGTGAGAGAGAAACTCGTAAGATAAGAGGTTGTTATTCATTAACTGACATTGATGGATGGTGACTATTCGAACAAACTGGAAAATGTACTTTTTGTCAGAAAGTACATTTTTTTCTGTCTAGCAAAAAAAGATAGCCATTTTATACGATAACTTATCGATTGGATAATACTATAATTTATGATATACTATTTTTTGAGGTGTGAACATGAAAGAATTATTAAGTCCAGCTGGTAATTTTGATGCTTTAATAATGGCCATCAGTAGCGGTGCAAATGCTGTCTATCTAAGTGGAAAATCATTTGGTGCACGAAAATATGCCAATAATTTTACTAAAGAGGAATTAAAAAAGTCAGTTCTTTTAGCGCATCTACACGATGTTAAAATATATGTGACAGTCAATATTATAATATATCAAAATGAAGTTGAAGAATTTTTAGATTATATAGAGTACTTATATAATATTGGTGTCGATGCACTAATAATGCAAGATATAGGAATGATTTCGCTAATAAGTAGGAAATATCCAAATTTTGAAATTCACGCTTCGACTCAAGTTCACAACCATAACAATGAAGGAATTAAGCTATTAAAAGAGCTTGGAGTTACCAGAGTAGTATTAGATAGAGAAATGACATTAGATGAAATAGAGAATATTAAGGTTAATATCGAAAAGGAAGTCTTTGTTCATGGAGCACTTTGCAATTGCTATTCAGGATGCTGTCTATTTAGCAGCATGAATGGTGGTAGAAGTGGGAATCGAGGAGAATGTGTGCAGTCATGTAGATTGCCATATAAATTGATGAAAAATAATAAATATCTTGATATAGAAGATAAGTACTTACTTAGTACTAAAGAACTAAATACTACACCATGCATAAAAAAATTGCTTGATTCAAATATTGAGTCACTTAAAATAGAAGGTAGAATGAAATCTCCAGCATATGTTGGATATGTAACTAAACTATATCGAAAACTCATAGATAAATATTGTCAAGGAGAGAGCATATCTTTGACAGAAGAAGAGGAAGAAAATTTAAAAATACTTTTTAATCGTGGCTTTACCACAGGTTATTTATTCAATGATAAAATTTTAAACACATCATCTTCTAATCATCAAGGATTAGTAATAGGAAAAGTAGTCTCTGTAAACAATCAAAAAATAAAAATTAAATTAACTAAGAATCTATATCAAGAAGATGGCATTCGCTTCTATAGCAGCGGCCTTGGAATGATAGCAAATAAAATTTACAATGAAGAAAAAAAACTAGTAAGTACAGCAAATAAAGGAGAAATAATTTATTTAGATAACAAGATTGGGCTAAAGAAACAAGACATTGTTTTAAAGACATCCAGTATATATTTAGAAAAAAAGATAACTTCCGTTCCAATGACAAAAATACCAATAGATATAGAAGTATCATCTTCTGATAATAAGTTATTTATAACGTTTACAGATATGAAAAAAAATAAGGTATCGACAACATTAAATACTATGCCCGCAATAAATCATCCAACTGGAGCAAAAGAGATTGAAGAAAAAATAACAAAATTAGGAAGCTCGCCATTTAAAGTGGGTAACATATATATAAATATAGATGATAATATCTTTGTAAGTATGAAATTACTAAACGAGAAAAGAAGAGAACTGATAGATAAACTAATAGAAGAAAAAACAAAGATAAAAAGAAAGCGTATCATTAATGAAGTAAGACTAAATCAATTAAACGAAGAAGAAAAGACAGAAAGTTATGAGGTTTCTGTCTTGGCAAGAACAGATAAGCAAGTCGAAGCGGCTCTCCAATCCAAAGTAGACAGAATTTACATGGACGAAAAACTATACAAAAAATATAAAAAACACAAAGAAGTTTATTTAAGATTACCTAGAGTGATAAATAAATTCAACTATGAATGTCATAATGTACTAGCCACCGAGTTAGGTGCAGTACACAAATACAAAAATTATAACTTAGTAAGTGACTATTATTTAAATGTCGTAAATAACCACAGTATCAATTTTCTTTTGAATAACAATGTAAAAAGAGTCACTCTATCGCCAGAAGTAAATTATGATACTTTGCCAAGTTTATTATTAAATAAAGCAGAATTAATAGTGTATGGAAGAATAGAGCTAATGATTACTAAATCATGCATACTTAAAGAAGTGGCAGATAATTGTCCATGCTCTTCATCAGAACAGTATTTTCTTGTCGATCAAAATAAGAATAAATATCCAATTATTCATGATAATTGTCTTACCCATATTATGCATTATAAAAATATAGACTATCTAGACAAGATAAATTATTTTAAAAAAATTGGCGTAAAAAGCTACAGATTAGAACTATTTGATGAAAAATACAATGACGTGATAGAATTAATAAAAAAATAAGATATTAATATTAAATAATCTTATTTCTAATTTTTATATCTTTTGAAGTACTCATTTTAATTCTTTCCTCTATTTGCTCATCATCGAGTTGTAGATAATAATATTTATTAAATTCATCCAAGAATTTTTTACTCCTGTAATATGCATTATCAAAAATACTATCGGAACTTCCAAGTTTTTTTAATACAGTGTCAATAACAAAATCTCTTGATTCTATGAGTTTGGCTTTTGACATAAGATAGTTTTCAATTTGACTAGTATCGACGAAATCGACATGCTGTTTAAGCATAATATCAAACAATTCTTGAATAGTAATATTATTCCTAAGACTGTGATAATATTTTGTTAAACTCATAATAGAAAAGTCATCTACTTTTTCCGTCTGACTATCTATCTTTATAAAAATTGGTGGTACATCATAGAAGTATTGATTTTTAAAATCGATACTTAATACTATACATTTACCATTATTAAAAGGAATGCATCGCATAAAACATCTTTGCCTAATTGTCATTTTCCTTTCTATATTTTTCATTATTAAATTAATATTTCTATTTATATGATTAGATATAGGGTATTTTAAAATATATACATTGACCAAATAGTCAATCAAATCAAGTATTTCCTTATCCTCATAAATATCTTCATACTTCCTTTCAACGTTAATTTTTTGCATATTTTTCTTCCTTTCTACAAAATTATATAATATTGATATCTAAAAATTTGTCGAATTTTGTCGTAATGATATTTATATAATGAATTTTTAAGTATAAAAAATAATGAATTTTTAAGTATAAAAAATAATTGACAAAAATATAAAGTCATAATATAATACGTATATATTCAAATCAATGAGAAGGACACGATTATATATAT
Source organism: uncultured Bacilli bacterium (assembly GCA_944329195.1). Taxonomy (GTDB): domain Bacteria; phylum Bacillota_I; class Bacilli_A; order RF39; family UBA660; genus CAG-302. The sequence continues at coordinate 11,914 of CALVHX010000013.1, forward strand.
TTTATTTATAGAGAGTCAGTGAATGTTGGAAACTGATAATAAAAGTATGTAATTACTACCTTTGAGAGTATTAGGAAACTAATTACCGGGTAAACCGTTATCTAAAAGAGGACCAAGAGGGATGGTACCGCGGTGTAAAATCGCTCCCTTATAGGTCTTTTTAATTTTTATAGGAGGAGATATTAAAATGAAAAAATCATATGTACCAGTAAGAGTATTAAGAAAAGGCCGAAGCGAAGTTTGGCATATAGGAGTAGAAAAATTAAATTACAGTGGTTTAAATCAACTACGAAACCAACTTCTTGGTACTGACAATGATACTGCCATTATATGTATAGATCGCGAAATATATTCGAGATTAAAAATAGAAGATGAAAATAGAAGACAAAAAAAGAAAGATAATAAATCAAGAATTAGGAGAAAGAGAGGATATCGATGGTAAATATCAAAGAAAATGAAGATCTAAACAAATTAAATCATAGCTGTGCGCATCTTTTGGCGCAAGCAGTCAAACACTTGTATCCAAACGCCAAATTTTGGGTTGGACCAGTAATAGAAGAAGGCTTTTATTATGATATTGATTTAGGTAAAGAAGTAATAAAAGAGGAAGATTTACCTAGAATCGAAAAAGAAATGAAAAAAATAGCTAAAGATGGTAAGCGCATAGTAAGACACGAGCTTACTAAAGCTGAGGCGTTAGAAAAATTTCATGATGATCCATATAAATTAGATTTAATCTCTAGGATGGATGAGAGTAGTTCTGTAATCTCTTGTTATACACAAGGCGATTTTACTGACCTTTGTCGTGGTCCACACGTCGAAACAGTAAAAGAATTAAAGTACTTTAAACTAATAAAATTTTCTGGTGCCTATTGGAAGGCAGACTCCCATAACAAAATGCTCCAGAGGATATACGGAGTATGCTTTAGAAGCGAAGAAGGCTTAAACGAATACTTAAAAGAACTAGAAGAGAGAAAAGCAAGAGATCACCGAAAAATTGGAAAAGAACTAAATATATTTATGACACATGATTTAGTAGGAAAGGGAATGCCACTTTGGCTTCCGCAAGGTTCTCTAGTAAGAAAAGAATTAGAAAATTATATTTATCATAAAGAAAATAAATTGGGATATTCTCATGTATATACACCTTGTGTTGGGACTGTTGAATTATACAAAACATCAGGACATTGGGACCACTATCAAGAAAATATGTTTCCTTCTATGAAAGTCGATGATGAGGAATTTGTCTTAAGACCAATGAATTGTCCACATCACATGCTAATTTATGCTAATACTATCCATTCATACCGTGAGCTTCCAATCAAAATAGGGGAGTTTGCTACAGATTTTCGATATGAAGCATCTGGTGCTGTTAAAGGATTAGAAAGAGTAAGATGCATGTGTCAAAATGATGCGCATATTTTTGTTAGACCAGATCAGATCAAAGAAGAATTTAAAGAAGTAGTCAATCTAATATTAGATGTATACACTGATTTCGGTCTAAGAAATTATAAATTTAGATTATCACTTAGAGATCCTGAAGACAAGCATAAATATTTTGATGATGATGAAATGTGGAATAATGCTGAAAGCAAATTACGAGAAGTTTTAGATGAACTAGCGATTAACTATGAAGAAGCAGTAGGAGAAGCTGCCTTTTATGGTCCAAAACTAGATGTTGAGGTAAAACCAGCAGTAGGTCCAGAAATAACTCTATCGACATGTCAACTAGATTTTCTTTTGCCGAGAAGATTTAATTTATCATATATAGACCAAAATGGTCAAAAGCAAACACCAGTCGTTTTACATAGAGCCATATTTGGAACATTCGATAGATTTACAGCTTTCTTACTTGAAGAAACTAAAGGTGCATTACCACTATGGCTATCTCCAGTACAAATAAATATTATTCCAGTTAATAACGAATATCATTTAGATTACGCCAAAAAAATATTTGCTGTTTTGAAGGAAAAAGAATGTCGTGTAGAAATAGATGATAGAGATGAAAAAATGGGATATAAAATAAGAGAAGCTCAGACAAAAAAAATACCATATACTTTAGTACTTGGTAACAATGAAAGAGATAATAATACAGTAACATACCGTAAATTTGGTGAAGAAAAAACAACCACTATAGTATTTGAATCTTTTCTAGAGTTGATAGAGAAGCAAGTAAAAGAATACAAATAATAAACTCAGTAAAAAGTCATAACATAAAAGACCACATCAGTCTATGTTTATCAAATTAATCATAGCATTTGGTCTTTTTTGTGTTTTAACGCATTTGCAACAATTTGACATAAACATTTGTTTATGGTATACTAACCGTCAATCAAAGGGGATGATAGAAATGCCTATTAATGAACATGGAATGAATAGCGATTATGTGAGTTATTTTCCAATAGAGGAATATGTTGCAAAGATAGACTTGACACCAGAACTTTTAGATCATCTGGAGTTAACAAGTAATGAATTTGATAAATATATGAACAAGTTAGGCGAATACAATCGTGAACATATTGTAGAATATTGGATATATTTATTGTATCGAGAGCTTGAATCGAGTCACCATATTGAGAATAGAGAGTTTTGCGCGAAAAGTATAGTTGAAAATGGAGTGTTTTTTGAACATATGGCAATAAATCATAAAAGGATTCATGAATTACATAATTTCGTAACATCTGGTTACATGGAACCTACTTTTAATTACCGAAACGTTCCAGTAAATGTTAGCCACATAAATTCTGATGGTACCGAAGATATATTTTGGCGTGGTGTTAACCCAGAAGATGTAAGCCGGTTTATGAGGGACTTTATAAAAGTATACAAGCAAAACAAAATTGCGTTACTTTATAGTAATCCCTTTTTAGTAAGCTCATTAATGCATCTATTATTTGTAAGAATTCACCCTTATACTGATGGGAACGGGAGAACTTCTAGAGTAATCCATAACATCAAATTTACTGAAGCAATAAATAGGCTTTATGGAATGAAGTTAAAAATAAGTCCACTTAATCTATCAGAAAGTATTCTCCTTAATAAAATTACATATAATAAACGAATAAACCAAATATACTTTGACTTAGATCACGATACTAATGATGCAATTAATGCTTGGTTTGACTTTATTCTTGATATGGCTGATGAACAAATATATAGGGCAAGTAACATGTTAAAAAAAATTCCTAGGAGATTTTTGATTAGCCAAGAAGAAGCACTAAATGGTAGTAAAGGATTGGGTAAAGTTTTAAAAGGTCACAGCGGAAAATAAATCTTTTTATCAAAAGTTATCTTAAACATATTATCTTATTAACACAAAAGACCACATCAGTCTATGTTTATCAAATTAATCATAGCATTTGGTCTTTTTTTGCCAGTGGACTTTACACTAATAACACAATTGTTACTTTGCATTTTACCTATCTATTTGCTATAATATTAATGGAGGTACTATGGAAGAGAAAGCACTAGATATCTTAAAAACATTAAACAGTAATGGATATCTTGCCTACATAGTAGGAGGATATGTTAGAGATTACTTGCTTGATAGAAAGACAAATGATATAGATATTTGTACATCAGCAACGCCTAAAGAAATATTGAAACTATTTGATAACGTCATAGTTTCCGATATAGCTTATGGGTGTGTAGTAGTAATTTATAAAGGACATAAATATGATATGACAACACTTAGAAAAGAAATCAAATATGAAGATAATAGAAAACCAGTAAAAATAAAGTATATTAAAGATATCAAAAGAGACCTGTTAAGAAGAGACTTTACTATAAATACTTTATGCATGGATCAAAATGGAAATATACTAGATATCTTAAATGTAAAAAAAGATTTAGAAAATAAAATATTAAAAACAGTCGGGAATCCAAGATATAGAATTAAAGAAGACTCTCTTCGTATCTTAAGGTGTATTAGATTTTCTACCATTTTAGATTTTAATATCGACAAAAAAACTAAATATTACTTGTCAAAGTATAGCTATCTATTAAAGAAACTATCCATAAACCGTAAGAAAGAGGAACTTGATAGGATATTCTCTTCAAAAAATAAAGAAAGAGGAAGAAAATTATTAATTGAGGTGGGTCTTACTAATGCATTAGATATAAGTAAATTAAGTAACATCACATTATGCACTGACCTAATAGGAATTTGGTGTCAATTAGAAGTAGATGATATATATCCATTTACTAAAATAGAAAAAGAACAGATGCGAAAATTGAGAGAGCTACTAACATATGATAGTCTAGATAATTATGCACTGTATAAATACGGATTGTATCTATGTACGGTATATGCAGATATAAAGGGAATATCTAAAAGAAATTTGAATACAAAATACAGTAATTTACCAATTTTAACTAGAAAAGATATAAATATTACAGGAAAGGACATATCGGAAATATTGGGAAGAAAACCTGGTGAATATATCAAAGAAATAATAGAAGATATTGAAAGAAATATTTTGAACGATAAACTTACTAATGAATACGATGTACTTAAAGAATATATATTAAAAAAATATAAATAAAATACAATTGTGTATACGTTCTTAATAATAGTTTGTTACATTCCAAAAAATAAAGTAGTAAAATATTTTAAAAATAAAAATCATAAAAAAGTATCTCACAATTGCAGTTATGAATTTATAAAGAACGAAGATATTGTGTAAATGCAAAATCAAAAGCAAAAAGTAAGGATAAAATAAAAGCAAATATTTACATTAAATAGAGAAGTAATAACAAAGTAATTAATTTATTCAAAATTGATAACGAAGAAATAATGATATTTATTTGATTTTTAAAAAGAAACATTTACATTCAATTATCATAATAATTACTATGAAATACTTATATTTAATAGTTATGATATTTATCTTGACGTCTTGCACCTACCGAGAAGAAAAAGAAGGCTATAACTATTTAGACGATAACTCTCTAAGACTCATTCGAAATAATAACGATACTTCTATTTTGATAAACGATGACAATAGTTTTTATTTATTACTACTCGGAAAGCAAAACATAGATATAGAAGTTGATTATTTAATTAAATTATCCAATCAAAAGACAGACATTAAAACTAAAGAAGAGTATTTTTTAACAAATGACCTTACCATCAACAACATAACATTTAAAAAAAACGATAAAATTGAAATCTTTTTCAATAACCATAACTTTTGTATATACATAAATAGTCTCGATCAAGATAATTATTCTAATTGTGATTTCGTTTACTTATATGATCCACATGAAGATTTTTATATAACATTAAATAGTAATTTATCAGTTCTTTTTTACCACTCCTATACTAAATTCAATTATAAATTTCTTTACCACTTAGCAACAGTTTGGATTGATTCATACACTCTAAGTGAAAAAAGTTATACAACAGTCACAATAACCAAAGAATCATTTGAAATATTAGGCAGTAAAATACGGGGAAAAGCTATTCACAAAAGAGTAAAAACATAGTATAATTAACACGAAGGTGATACGAACATGAAGAAAAAAATAGCAATAATAACTCTAGTAATAGCTATTATTATTCCTTTATTCATAATAATTAATCCGACAATTAAAAATAACAACTATTATCATAATTTATCAAAAAAAATTTCGAAAGAAACAGGAATCAAAGATATACTTTATGTAAATAATGATAATAATTATTACATTGTAAAAACTAATGAAAAAGTAATTGTATTTGATTTAAATTTTGAAGAGGTCTACAGTATCACTACAAACGAAATAGTTTCTTCCTCACTAGAGTTAACATACAGACAGAATAATCTTTACTATAAAGAAAAAATAAGACAAGACAAAAAGCTGACATATAATTTTTATGACGCAAAGACAAATGAACTAGTATATAAAGCATCAGTAGGAGGCACACATGAATGAAATAGAACAAGTGTTGAGAGAAAAGCCAATAATATTACCACGTTACTTATTTAATTACTACTTAAGATTAGGAATAACTTCTGAAGAATTGATAATTTTGATCTTTATTATAGATAAAGGCGATAAGATAGTATATAACCCAGAAGCAATTTCTTTAGCTCTAGGTATGGATAAATACAAAGTAATGGAGATATTAAACAATTTAAACGAAAAGAAAATAATAACTATTACTGTTGAAAAGAGCGAAGGCAAAAGTGAAGAGTATATTTCTTTAGATATGTTGTATAAAAAAATAACAAATTTATTAATAGACAAGCAAGAAGAAACAACTCTCGATAACAGCGATATATTTTCTATATTTGAAAATGAATTTGGAAGAACAATATCATCGATGGAATGTCAGATTATCAAGAGTTGGATAGATGATAATTTCTCACATGAATTAATTATGGAGGCCCTAAAAGAAGCAATTTATAATGGCGTAACTAGTTTAAGGTATATTGAGAAAATATTATACGATTGGCGTAAGAAAGGATACAAAAATAAGCAAGACGTAATTGCCGCTAAAAAGAAATATCAAGATAGTAAAAAAGAGGTTAAAGACGTCTTCTATTATGACTGGTTAAATGATGATTAATAAAATATTATCATATTTAGATTATCTATATCCTGATCCAAAGTGCGAATTAGAATATTCTAAAGACTATGAATTACTTATTGCAATTGTCATGTCTGCACAGACGACAGATAAAAGAGTGAATATGGTAAATAGAGTTCTATTTGATAAATACGATAGTATAGAAAAATTAGCCACAGCCGATCTGAAAGAAATCGAAGAAATAATCAAGCCAATTGGAACATACAAAAAGAAAAGTATCTTTATTAAAGAAATAGCCAAAAAACTAGTAGAGGATAACATATATCAAATACCAAATAATCGCAAGTATTTAGAAAGTTTACCTGGAGTAGGAAGAAAGACTATTAACGTTTTTTTATCTGTCATTTATAATGAGGCATCCATTGCGGTAGATACTCACGTAAATAGAGTAAGTAAAAGATTAAATCTAGCTAAAGAAAAAGACAATGTCCTTACTGTCGAAAAAAAATTAATGAAAAAAATCCCAAAAGGAAAGTGGAGTAAAGTGCATCATCAACTAGTTTTTTTCGGAAGGTACAAATGCAAGAGTATAAGACCGCTCTGCGAAGACTGTAGACTAAAAGATATTTGTAAATATTATCAAAAGAATGGAAAAAAACATGAAATTTAAAAAAATATACATTGAAATAACTAATATCTGCAATTTAAATTGTTCATTTTGCAGTAAAGATAACAAAGAGCAAAGAAGTTTATCAGTATCAGAATTTGAAACTATTATAAGAAGAATTAACAAATATACTGACTATATCTATCTGCATGTCAAAGGAGAACCTCTCACTCATCCAGATTTGGATAAAATACTTGCCATAACTAAAAAATATGCGAAGAAAGTATGCATAACTACTAACGGAGTCTTATTAAAAGAAAAAATAAATATTCTAAAAAAATATGACAATATTTATCAGATAAATATTTCATTACATAGTGAAAACAAAAAGAAAAATTATCTAGAAGATGTATTTGATGCAGTAGATAGTCTAAATTGTTATATAAGTTATCGCTTTTGGACACTAGATAAAGACAAGATAGATGATAAAATTAAAAAGTATCTTCTAACGATAAAAGAAAAGTATCAGGTAAAAGACTTTTATAACGGTATAAAATTAAAAGATAAAACATATTTAAGCATAGAAGATAAATTTTCATGGCCCGATATCAATAGTAACTACAATAGAGATGGTTACTGCTTAGGTGGAAAAGCACATATAGCCATACTAGCGGATGGAACTGTTTCAATTTGTTGTCTGGATAGCAAAGGAATATCAAATTTAGGAAATATTTTTAAGGATCCATTAGAAATTATTTTATTTTCACCTAAGTATCAAAAAACAATACGTAATTTTCAAAACAACAAAAGTTTTTTGGAAATATGTAAGCATTGTACATATAAAGAAAGATTCAGCAAAGAAAAAAATAGAAAAGAACTATCTGTCAATAAAGAGTAAAAAAAACAAAAAAAGTTTTTACTTTTCTTTTTTTATGCTATACTAATAATAGTTGAGAAAAGAGGTATAGCATGTGCGGAATAGTAGGATTTGCAGATCATTCTAAAGACAAGAAGAAGATTATAAAAGAAATGGCAGACTTAATTAGACATAGAGGTCCAGATTCTGATGGATTTTATGTAAATGATAATGTGGCACTTGGATTTAGAAGACTATCCATCATTGATTTAGAAGGTGGGAATCAGCCAATATTCAATGAAGATAAAACCAAATTAGTTTTCATGAATGGAGAAATATATAATTATCAGATGTTAAAAGAAGATTTGCAAGTTAAAGGGCATAAATTTACTACTAATTCTGATACAGAAGTACTACTTCATGGATATGAAGAATATAAAGAAGAACTCTTACCAATGCTTCGCGGAATGTTTACATTTATTATATACGATATAACAAATGATGAGATCTTTGGAGCTAGAGATTTTTATGGGATCAAACCTCTTTATTATTATCTAGATAAAAAAAGTTTCATGTTTGGTAGTGAAATAAAAAGTTTTCTCGCTCATCCAAATTTCAAGAAAGAATTAAATAGAAGTATGCTTGAAGATTATCTGACATTTCAATACAGTGTAGGTGAAAATACTTTCTTTAAAAACGTCTACAAGTTAAGACCTGGTTGTTATTTTAAATATAAAGATAACAATTTAACTATAGAAAAATATTACAATATAGAATTAGAACCAGATACTACTAAAAGCGAGGAAGAATGGAAGGAAAAACTGAAAGAATTATTAAATGACTCTATCAAAGCGCATAAAATAGCAGACGTCGAAGTTGGAAGCTTTTTATCGAGTGGTGTTGATTCGTCATACATTTCCACAGTTGCTAATGTCGATAAAACCTTCACTGTCGGTTGGGACAATCAAAAATACAGCGAAATAGATTATGCAAAAGAATTATCTGAAATTATTGGTGTAAAAAATATCAATAAAAAAATATCCAAGCAAGAATATTTTGACAACTTCGCAAATATTCAGTACTATATGGATGAACCCCTAGCGGATCCTTCTGCAATAGCACTGTATTTCGTAGCCAACATTGCTTCTAAAGAAGTAAAAGTTGCATTATCTGGAGAAGGGTCTGACGAAATTTTTGGAGGTTATAATATTTATCATGAACCATATTCTGTAAGTATCTATTATAAAATACCATATCCCATTAGAAGAATGTTAGGAGTATTAGTCTATCCATTTAGGCATCATCGCTTTTTTAATTTTATCTACCGAAGAAGTCGAAAACTGGAAGATCGTTATATAGGCAATGCCTTTATGTTTGAACCATCGGAAACAAAAAAAATATTAAATTATAAAACCAAAAAAGAAACCTATAAAGATTTAACTAGACCATATTATGAAAAAATAAAAAACTACGATGATGTATCGAAAATGCAGTATATTGATTTTAACTTTTGGTTAATAGGAGATATTCTTCTTAAGGCGGATAAAATGTCTATGGCCAATTCATTAGAAGTAAGAGTGCCCTTTTTAGATCGTATACTTATCGATACAGCACGAAAAATACCTACTAAATATAAAATAAAAGATGGAAAAACAAAATATTTATTTAGAGAAGTCGCGAGGGAAGTACTACCAAAAAAATGGTCTGATAAAAAGAAACTAGGTTTTCCTGTTCCAATTAGAGAATGGCTCAAAGAAGAAGACACTTATAAACTAATTAAAGATAAATTTTCAAAATCAGAAAAGTTTTTCAAGCCAGAAAAGATTATCAAATTATTAGAGGAACATAAAAGTGGAAAGAAAGACAATAGTAGAAAAATATGGACCATATATTCATTCTTAGTTTGGTATGAAGAATATTTTATCAAAAGGTAAATCGCATAGAAAGGGTAATTTACCTTTTTTATTTTATAGAAGAGAAGTTATTAACTAAATATCCAAAATGTATGAATAATTAGTAAAAATGTCCTTTCTTTCTTTTGATTAATATGCTAAAATACAAAGAGAAGAAGGGAGTTATTAAAATGAAAGTAGGTATATGTTCATTAGGATGCAAGGTAAACATTTACGAGTCAGAGTTTATGATTAGTTCATTAAAAGAAAGAGGATATACAATTACCAACTTTGAGGATAAGGCAGATATTTACATAATAAACACTTGTTCTGTAACCAATGAGAGTGATAAAAAATCAAGAAAGATGATTAATAGGGCCAAAAAAAACAATAAAGATGCTATTATTATTGTGACAGGATGCTATAGTCAAGCAAATGCAGATAATATAGAGGCTAATATTATACTAGGAAATAAAGACAAATCGAAAATCGTAGAAATAATAGAAGAATATAAAAAGACAAAAGAAAATAAAAAAATAATTTATGATTTAACAAAAGTAAATTTTGAAAAAATGGAAATAAAAAAGTTTACAAATCATACTAGAGCATTTGTTAAAATTCAAGATGGTTGTAATGCTTTTTGTTCTTACTGTATAATTCCCTACGTAAGAGGAAGAATAAGAAGTAAAAACAAGAAAGACGTCATAAGTGAGGTAACAGAGTTAGTAAAAGAGGGATATAAAGAAATAGTCTTGACAGGTATCCACACAGGTAAATACGGACTTGATATAAACTCATCTCTTGAAGAACTGTTAGAAAATCTAGTAAAAATCCCGGGGCTTTACCGAATTAGATTGTCTTCTATAGAAATAAATGAAATAACCCCAAGAATAATAAAATTATTAAAAGAAAATAGCATTATGGCTAAACATCTTCACATCCCATTACAATCTGGTAGTGATAAAATATTAAAACTAATGAATCGCAAGTATACTAAGGAAGAATTTTTAAACAAAATAAGAATTCTCAAAGAGATCCCAGAAATTTCTTTGACAACAGATCTAATAGTAGGTTTTCCTGGCGAGACAGAACGTGAACACCAAGAAACACTAGAGACACTTAATGAAATAAAATTTACTAAAATCCACACCTTTCCATATTCTAAAAGAAAAGGAACGCCCGCTAGTATAATGGAAGGGCAAGTATCTCCAGAGGAAAAAAAGAAGAGAGTAAAAGAAATATTAGAATTTTCAAACAAATCAGAATTAGACTTTTACAAATCAAATCTTGATAAGGTCTTCGATGGAGTAGTAGAGGTTCATAATAATGGTAAGACAGTAGTACATACTTCTAATTTTATACCAGTGATAGTAGAAGAAAAAATTAATAATAATGCTATTGTAAAAATAAAAATAACAAATATAAAAAATGGTAATGTCTATGGACAAATATTAAAACACAATAATCCTTCAGAAAAAGAAAAATAAAAAACTTATAAATTTATTTACTTATCGAACATAATATGTTAATATATATATGGCTTTTCAAAAAATATACACAAATATTGATTTAACTATCCTAGTGCCGTAAGGTGGATAATTAAAGCTGAGATATTTGGAAGCAAAACGAAAGGAGATGTTTAAAATGACAGTAGTATCAATGAGCTATTTGTTAGAAGCAGGAGTTCACTTTGGACACCAGACCAAAAGATGGAACCCCAAAATGAAAGAGTACATTTATAACTCTAGAGATGATATCTATATCATCGACTTACAAAAAACAGTAGAAAAAATGGAAGAAGCTTACGCTGCATTAAATAAAATAGCAGCAGATGGAGGAAAGGTTCTATACGTAGGAACAAAAAAACAAGCACAGGAAGTTTGCAAAGAAGAAGCTGAAAGATCAAATATGTACTATATGACTGAAAGATGGTTAGGAGGAACACTTACTAATTTTAAGACAATCAGAAGAAGAGTTAATCGTCTAGAAGAAATAGAAAAGATGGAAAAAGATGGTACATTTGAGAAATTACCTAAAAAAGAAGTGATCGGTCTTAAGAAAGAATACGAAAAATTAAACAAAAATCTTTGCGGAATTAGAGAAATGACAAAACTTCCTCAGGCAGTTATCATTGTTGACTCTACTAAAGAGTATAATGCTATAAGAGAAGCAAGAAAACTTCACATTCCAGTTTTTGGATTGATAGATACAAATTGCGATCCTGATGACGTCGATTATGTATTACCAGGAAACGATGATGCTGTAAGAAGTATTAAAGTTGTTCTTGGTGCCTTAACTAATGCTATAATCGAAGCTAATGGTGGCACTATAATCGATTATGTAAGTGAAGATGATAGAAAAGCTTCTAAAGAAAAGAAAGAAACTAAAAAAGAAAAAAAAGAAGTTAAAGAAGATACTGCGACAGTAGAAGAAGTTAAAGAAGAAAAGCCAGAGTTAGATTTAAATATTTTAACTGTCGCTGAACTTAGAGAATTAGCTAAGAAAAAAGAAATCAAAGGCTACTCTAAGATGAAAAAAGAAGAATTAATTGAAAATTTAAAATAAGGAGGAATACTATGATTACAGCCAATATGGTAAAAGAATTAAGAGAACTTACTGGTGCAGGAATGTTAGACTGTAAGAAAGCTCTTACAGAAACAAGTGGTAATATGGAAGAAGCAGTAACTTGGCTTAGAGAAAAAGGAATATCTAAAGCAGCTAAAAAACAGACGAGAATAGCCGCTGAAGGTCTTGCTCTAGCTAAGATAGAAGGAAATAATGCCGTCATAGTGGAAGTTAATTCTGAAACAGATTTTGTTGCTAAAAATCCAGAATTTACATCTCTTGTCGACAAGATAGCTACTACAATATTAGAAAGCAAAGTAACAACCATGGAAGAAGCACTAAAATTACCAGTAGATGGTTCTACTATTGAAGATTTAGTTGTTGAAAAAACAGCAACTATTGGTGAAAAGTTATCATTTAGAAAATTTTCATTAATTACCAAAGAAGATAATCAAGTATTTGGAACTTATTCACACATGGGTGGAAAAATAGTTACACTGGCAGTTCTTGAAGGAAATGATAAAGATGTAGCTAAAGATGTTGCAATGCAAATTGCTGCTATGCATCCACTATATTTAGATAAAGAATCTGTACCTGCAGAAAGAGTAGAAAAAGAAAGAACTATTCTTACTGAACAAGCTGAAAATGAAGGATTAGATTCTAACAAATTACCAATGATTGTAAATGGTAGACTAAATAAATTCTATGAAGAGGTTTGTCTTTTAGAGCAAGGATTTATTAAAGAAAATAAAATGAAAGTATCTAAATTTGTTGAAAGTAAAAATATGAAAGTATTATCTTTTGTAAGATATGAAGTTGGCGAAGGATTAGAAAAAAAAGAAGAAAACTTCGCAGATGAAGTAGCAAAACAAATTAATGGATAAAAGGGCTTCAATTTGAAGCTCTTTTTAATATGCATAGTAGAAGATTTTCTCTGTAGTGAGAAAGAGAAAAATTAGTGCCAATGCAATAAAAAAATTTTATTTATAAATCAGTTGACTTCAATTTTAGAAAGTACAAACAAAAGTAAAGATATCCTTTTGTAATTAACCGAACAAAAATAGAATACCATTAATTAGGGTGATAGTTTATGTTCAATAAGGGAATACATAAAAGAATAAAAATAGTCTCATTAATAATAATCTTTGCTTTTATTCTAATAGTATGTAAAGTGTTCTATATAGAAGTAATCGAATATAAAAAATTAAACAGTCTTGCAAGTAATTTGTGGAGTAGAAATTTACCAATTGAAGCTGACAGAGGCAAGATATATACTGTCGATGGTGAGATAATAGCAGGTAATTTAACAACTACCTCTCTAGTATTCATTCCAAATCAAATAGAAAATAAAGATTTGGTTGCTACTAAAATAAGTGAAATATTAGGAGTAGATAAAGCTACTATAGAGGAGCACCTATACAAAAAATCAATGATGGAAAGAGTACACCCAGAAGGAAGAAGACTGTCTTACGAAATAGCAGATCAAATAGAAAGTCTGCATTTTGAAGGAGTATATCTATTAAAGGAATCCAAAAGATATTACCCCCATGATGAAATGTTATCTCACGTTTTAGGTTATGTTGGCATTGATAATCAAGGACTTTCTGGACTAGAATTAGAATACGACGACTTATTAACTGGAGAATATGGTTCTATTCAGTATTTTTCTGATGCTAAAGGAAATAATTTAGAAAGAAGCTCCGTATACGTTGAACCAGAAGATGGTTTAGACATTTATTTGACTATAAACTATAATATTCAATCTTCTATAGAAAGAGAATTAGATAATATTGTCACTAAATATAATCCAGAAGGCGCTTGGGCTATAGCAATGGATCCAAATACCGGAGAGATACTAGGAATGAGCTCTAGACCAAACTTTAATCCAAATAACTATCAAGATTATGATAATGAGACAATAAATAGAAATATGGCAATATGGGCCAGCTACGAACCGGGAAGTACTTTCAAGATATTGACACTTAGCGCCGCTGTTAACGAGGGCAAAGTCGATTTAGTAAATGACACTTTTTATGATGGCGGTTCTGTAAATGTCGATGGCGCTAGAATAAAATGTTGGAAAGCGGGAGGTCATGGATCACAGACATTTCTAGAGGTAGTACAAAATTCATGTAATCTTGGTGTCGATACAGCAACATATATAAATTTCAAGAAAGTCCTTTAAATAATCAAAAAACTTCTACCCAAATTGATGTTTGTTCTTCATTTAATTTAATTTATGATAATGTAATTTACCAAAATAATGAAGAAATAAAAATCAGTAATGAAAAGAATATAACCTTACCGACTTTAAAAGATACTAGTAAAAAAATAAATAATAAATTGTTTAATGTTGATACTAATACATACAAAAATATAGTCTATAACAAAAAAGAAATATCAATAAATTTATTTGATAAATTAGATTCACAAATATTATCTATCAGTAATAATATAATTAGAAATTATTTGGTAAAAAATGTAGTTTATAAGTTTAATAACAAAATTATGGAAATACAAATTAATCAAAATAATCTTGTTGTTTCATTTCATAGAATTTCTAAACAATTTGATACAAAAAATAAGATGTTTATTCGCAAGGGATATGAAAATGGAAACATTTGTTATTCTATGGTTGTAGAAGATGACTTTGTTTGTGATTATATATTTGAAATAATGAAGAAAACCTATGACTTTTTGGTAAATCCACCAAAAAGTTTAAGTGAAACACTATTTGATATTTTAAATGATAAAATTATTTCACTATCTAATTCAATAACCTATCATTATACCAATAAAGGTTTAGTATTTAAGGATAAGAGAAATTTTGCAATGATAAGCAAAACTAGATATGGTATTTATTTAAAACTGTTAAATGTAAATAATGATAATCACATTTTAAAGATTATAACTCAAAAAACATACGAACCACTATGTCTTTCTTATAAAATTAAAGAATTATCTGATATTGATATAATATTACCCTTTATACAAGAAAGTTATAAGTTAAATAAAATTAATCCTACCGATTTAAAAAATGAATATTATAAAATTTATATTCAATAATGATTTGACAATGTCATTTTTGAGAGGTACCATTCAAGCGATGGAGGATTATTATGAGTTTATTAGATTATGACTATCGTATTAAAGAAAGGAAAATTATTCTTTATTACAACACCTTATTATTATCAGAATTGTTATATTTAAACTATGAATTTTCTAACAATAAATATCATGGAGTAACTGGAAACGATGTATTCAATTTATTAAATAGAAAAATTCAATTAACTAAACAAGAAAAACAAAACATTATTAATAATGCTACATTTTTGATTAAGTTTAAATATAATAGAAATATAAAAAATTATAATAAATTAGATTTTGAAGAAGATTAAGTTCTTCTTTTTTTTGTAGTACAAAAAAACAACCCTTGTACTAGCAGTTGTTTATTGGTTTTCTAAAATATTTTAAATATTTCTTTCTAACATTATAAGCATTTATCATTTCTTTATAACTATTTATATAACTTTCTAAAAATATTTGTTTATGCTCGTCTTCATTATGCTTTTTAGAATTTTTAACTCTAGGTGTATTTAACCAAGTTTCTAATTCATCAGTAATATTATAAAATAAATAATATACTTTACCAGCACCCATTTGGCAAAAAACTAAATCAGACAATAAATTAGCAATGGTTTTTAGTTCTTCAAAAGTATAAGTATCAATTTTTTTAATAGTAATATCGTTATCTTTTAAAAAGTTGGTAACCATATCAATATATTTTCCATTATATATAAAATTAGAAATAAAAATTTTATAAATGTATTT
>CALVHX010000014.1 GCA_944329195.1 uncultured Bacilli bacterium
TACTTTATTATATATATTGTACATTAAAATAGGTGTTTAGTAAACTAATTATTTTTTTCAAAATTTACGAATTGAAGCTATTTTTTAATTTATGGTAAATCAAATAGAGTAAATTATCAATAAAATTTATATTTATTACTATAGCCATATTTCATGGATGACGTTTATGTTTCACTAACGCCCATCGATATTCTTTCTTTCACTAACTAAATATACGCTATACACGCATACAAAAAAATGCAGACTATCTCTTTTCCGATCATCTACATTTATTTTATCACTTCAAACTTATAACCACTAAAATTATATCATCAAGTATTTATTATCTGCTTCTAACTCTTTTTTTGACTCCATTTCCAAGTGTTTTTGCCTCTACTTTAGAAACACTTTCTCTAGGAGCGACCATCTTTTCCACTTCAGAGGTAGAAGGTATATATTTTTCTTCTGGTAAAAATTTTAAAGATATAGTTAGTGAGTCCGCTAGTAAGGATTTTACTTCTTCTTCACTTCTCTCGCCTAAGTACATAGCTACTCTTTTTAATGATTCCCTCAAAATAGCACCTTTTTTTAAAATATCATACTCTCCCTCTTCTAAAAATTCGTCTTTTAAAATGTAGGGAAGGCCATCACTAAAACCATATTTTAACGTTCGTACTATCCCATCTTCAATATATGTCAAAAGATGTTCATCTTCACGAAACGAAAAACCATCTCCTAACAACACTCTGATACATTCCACGTTCAAAGAATATAATTTTTCTCTTCCTTCTCTTATTTCATTATATAGCAAATTAAAATAGTTAAGTTCATTAGATAGCTTTTCTTTGCCTTCAGTATAACTTTCATTATTTAAAAGCGCCGAAAAAATATTCACAATTGGAATAAAACTAAATATAATATCTCTCTTTATACTCTTTTTCCCCATAAGATTACCCGCTAGTTTAAAAGTATCTCTCGATATTTTTTGACCTTTTCTAAACTCATTAATAACTATTTTTGATAAAACATAAAAATTTATTCCTAGGCTCAAACCAACTGATATCAACCATATTTTCAAAAACATAATTATTTTTCCCCTTCTTCCTGTAAATAAATGCTAATAAAAAGCAATTAAGTAACGCATATTATAGCATAATTATCTTCATATTGCAACAGAAAGATAATTACCATAATAATCTACCAACTACATAAAAAAAATTAGCTATTTTATACACTAATTCTTTTGTCTTGTCTTTTTATAAGTACACTTTATTATTATGCATTTATTCGACGGTCACTGATTTAGCCAAATTTCTAGGCTTATCAATATTACATTTTTTTAATTTCGCAATATTATAAGCAATTAATTGCATCGGTACAATGGCAAGAAGTGGATTAAGTATATCACTAATATCATCTATTTCTATTTTATAGTCAGAAAAAGTTTCATCTTTAATATTAGTAATAGTAAGTATTTTAGCATTTCGAGCAGACACTTCTTTAAGATTACTAATCGTTTTATTGCCAATGTTTTTATCGGTTACCACCGCAATTATTCCAAAATTTTCATCAACTAAAGAAATACTTCCATGTTTTAACTCACCTGCCGCAAAAGCTTCGCTATGAATATAAGATATTTCTTTTAATTTAAGACTTCCTTCCATTGCTAGAAAATAATCCACGCCTCTTCCTAAATAAAATACATTTTCTTTTTTATAGAAAAGTTTCGCTAACAATTCATAGTCATAGTCGTTAATTTCTTTCGTTATCAAATTTGGTAATATTTTAAGATCATCAAGTATCTTACTTTCATTTTCATTTTCCCTTATAGCTAATAAAAGTAAAACTATAACTTGCGCCAAATATGCTTTAGTAGTGGCAACAGAAATTTCAATTCCCGCCTCAGTATATATAACGTTATCTGCTTCTCTAGCGATCGATGAATCTTTTCTATTTACAATGGCAAGCGTGTCAACATTATTTTCTTTAGCTAATTTCAAAACCGCTAGAGTATCTGCCGTCTCACCAGACTGTGAAATTAAAATTACTAACTTATCTTTATCAAAAAAGTTCTTTTGATATCTATATTCTGAAGCAAATGTTACAGAAGTTGGAATATCCAAAAATTTTTCTATATAGAATTTACCTAACTGTCCCGCAAAAGAAGCAGAACCACATGCTACTATGTCAATTGTCTTATATTTTTTCAAATCGAATGAAAGAGTCACTTTATTACCTTCAGTATATAATTTAAGTAATTTTTTAACAATTTCAGCTTGCTCATTTATTTCTTTTAACATATAATGTTCATATCCATTTTTACTAATTACTTCCGGAGAATCCAAAAATTCTCTTATATCTTTTTGTACTTCCTCATTATCTTTATTATAAAATGTCAATTTATCTTTCTTCATAACGACGACATCATAGTTATTAAGAACTACATATTTATTAGTTATATGTAATATAGCAGGTATATCACTTGCTAAAATATTCTCATTTTGTCCGACACCAACAATTAGAGGACTATCTTTTCTCGTACCAAAAACTGTATCTGGGTAATCATCATTAATTATATTAAATGCATAACTTCCCTCTAGCATACCACTTGCTTTATTTATAGCTAGTAACATGTCTCCAGTTTCTTTATACAAATTATCAATAAGTGCAGATGCCACCTCAGTATCAGTATTTGATTTAAAAATATATCCCAAACTAGTAAGATTCTTCTTTAAACTCTCATAATTTTCTATTATACCATTGTGTACAATAGTTATCTTCCCTTGCCTATGTGGGTGCGAATTAATATCATTAGCCACACCATGAGTTGACCATCTCGTATGAGAAATACCAATATTAGTTACTTCATCATAGTTTAATTTTTTATCAAGATTATCAATAGGTCCTTCCCTTTTAATTATTTTTACTATTCCATCTTTAATATAAGCAATCCCTGCCGAATCATAACCCCTGTATTCTAAAGATCTTAATCCTGTCATAATTTTTGATATTGCTTTTTTATCTCCTACATATCCAACAATGCCACACATTGCTATTTACCTCCTTCAAATTAATTATTTTAAACACTGGTGTCTTATCATCACACATACAAAATAGATGTTAAACAAAATACTTACATATCACACAGATAATTTATAGGTTTAGGATAAGGTCTTAATTTTCTACAAACAGATTTTGAGATAGATTCGCCTTCAGTTAATGTAAACAAATCAATAACTTTATCGATACTACCAGAAATATAACATTCTCTTTTAAAGTAATCATAAAGTGCTTCTTTGTACAGTCCTCTAAATAAAAAACATAAATTTTCTATATTAATTTTAGTTACTTCTTCTACACTCAAATCAGCATATTTAAAATTATCCAAATCAATAACTATAATTTTATCATCAGTAAATATTACATTAGTATGATTCATATCACTAGTTATTATTTTTTTAGGTGATAAAGTTAATATATCATCAAAAAGTAAACTAAAATTTTCTATAGTATAATTAACTGACATTTCTAAAATATTATAATCATATCCTAAATAAAATTGCATAATATATCTAGTAATTTGTCTTCTTTCTGTATTATATGTGTAACTATATAACTTTCCAAAATTATTTAAAAAAGAAGTTTTAATAGTAGAAAAAACATAAGGATCAAAAACACGATTACGTGCTAATAGCAAAGTTTCTTCAGTATACACTTTTTCACACATGTGATCACCAATAACATTAATACTGGCATGCTCTCCCCAAATTACTGAACCAAACTTATAACCGCTCACATTCTTGCACCACCATATCTACTTTAACTTCTTTTATAACTTTCGATAATAAGTATTACTCCCAATACTCCCTATTTTCTCGCATATTTCTCTTACTCATATCTACATTATATATTAATTCATAACGTTTTTCAAGCATATATCACTATATCGTAAAATATTTTACTTTATTTCTCCAAAAATAAACTCTTGAATGGTGCCATATACACTACAGAAAATAATACTATTAATGGAAAAATTAATATCAACTTATAATCCTTGGAGTAAGCACCCCTCCAATAATTCAGGCATCATACATGGAAAGTTATTAAAAATACGTCCATTTGTAGATGATAATATAAAACAGCAATATTACTTATGAATTAAGTTTTAATAAATAGTAGATATAATCACGTAAAAAAATAAGTTTGACCTAATAAAACAACTTCTTTGCTATACTCTACATTTTATACTTTTAAACAATAAAATAATGTATCCCAAAAGAACACATTATTGTTATAGTTAAGGCACAATAACATTAGTTAAATTAGTAAATTTACTAGTTATCCAATCTCTTTCAGTACTATCTTTGACATAGATGGTAGCACTATTTGGAACGCTATTAAACATTTCACTATAGCTTGTTACATTAGAAAAGCTCGCATTTCGTATGTCTAGATTTATCAAGTTTCGGCAAAAGTTAAACATTTGAGTCATGTTTGTAACACTAGAAGTATCAAAACTTGATAAATTTAAATCTGTTAAATCAGTGCAGTTTTGAAACATATACTGCATAAGCGTGACATTCTCAGTATTGAAATTACTAAGATCAAGACTTGTTAAACTATAGCAAGCACGAAACATGTAGCTCATATCTGTTACTTTTGCCGTATTGAAGTTTGTTATATCCAAATTTGTTAGAGCATAACAGTCTCTAAACATCCAACCCATATTTGTTACATTTGATGTATTAAAGCTACTAACATCTAAACTTACTAACTCATGACACCCATAAAACATATGGCTCATATTTGTTACATTTGATGTATTAAAGCTTGATAGGTTTAATTCTACTAGATTTTGACAGTTTTGAAACATATGCTGCATAAGTGTGACATTCTTGGTATCGAAACTACTCAAATCCAGACTGGTAAAACTACTGCAACCACTAAACATGAAAGCCATATTAGTTACATTTGATGTCTTAAAATTTGCTAAGTCTAATTCTATTAGATTACCACATCTACTGAACATTTCACCCATGTCCGTAACATTTGATGTGTCAAAGCTTGATAAATCTAAATTCGTTAAACTAGCACAGTTACAAAACATTTGCCATGTATTTGTTATATTAGAAGTATCAAAGTTTGACAAATTTAGATTTGTTAAGCTAGTACAGTTAGCAAACATTGAGTTCATTCCTATTACGTTTGATGTATCAAAATTTGATAAATCTAAACTTATTAAACTATTACAATTCCTAAACATTCTATTCATATCAGTAACACTCGATGTATCAAAATTACTTACATCTACTTTAGTCAAATTAGTGCAACCATAAAACATACTATCCATATTAGTAACTCTTGCAGTATCAAAATTACTTAAATCAAGTTCTTTAAGACCACTACTATTATAGAACATGAAGCTCATACTTGTCATATATGAAGTATCTAGTTTACTTAAATTTAAACTCTCTATATTTGTTAAATAGGAAAATAATCCACTTCCACTAGTATTAGTTTCTACTACTCCATTTTCTCCTCCTATATATACTTCATATAAATTATTTCCATCTGCGTCTTCATACCACATCATCACACTTCCATCTTTGTTTGATGATATATCTACGCTCTCTACTCCTTCTGGAACATTATTATCTTCTGCTATCGTTATCTCTTCTATCTCTTCTCTTAATACTTCCGATGTAAAAAATGAATCTTTTGAACTAGTTGGTCTATTTATATTTGTTATTACATTCTCTTTATATATAGCTCCTTCTCCTGATGCCCATAACTTAAACTGAAAACTCTGATTTTGCGTAGTTACAGGATTATCCATATTCCCATCTAAATATACATATATAGTATATACTTTCTTATCAGTACTAACTTTTTCATCTGTAAGTAAAGTAATAACGTCTCCCTGACTTTTACCAGCAAAATTACCTCTTTTTAATAAAGTAGTTCCATTATATATCTCATAGACAAAACTACTATCAGACAGTCCCATATCAAATATTTCTAACGACATATATAAATTCATCGTTACATCATTATCACATGTCTTATCTACTTTTACTTCTACTTCTTTAATAACACCATTTTCTTTATTAAGTACTGGTATTAAATTACTACCATTAATAGTAGTTCCTCCTACAAAAGTAACTTTAGGAGTACATACATTAAAATTAACTCTAGCATTATTACTACTTACCCATCCATAATAAGCAAAACTAAATCCAATACTCAATACTAATGTAATAATAGATAATATCATATATAATTTATATTTATTCATTATACCACCTCAAAAAAACTATAGGAAAAATAAGTTTATCTCTAAACTTTATCTTCCTATAGTTTTATTATTTACTTTATTTATATTTATATAAGTATTATATGACCCCCCATAGTTAACATATTGTTAATTATCTTTTTCATCATAGAGAGAGTCACCTTCCTTACTTTATATTTCATTATTATTGTATCAGATATTACCCTTTATTGCAAGATGAAAATCTTTATTCACAACTAGAATAGCCTTAAAATATCGTTGAAAGTGACGTATATCATAAGAAGCATAAGTAATCCAAAGCCGATACTATTAACCATTGCTTCTGTTTTAGCTTTGATAGGTTTTTTTCTTATTTTTTCGATCAATAAGAACAATACTCTACCTCCATCGAATGCTGGGAATGGGATTAGGTTGATTACGCCTATATTCATGGACAAGTAAGCAGTTAAATACATAATGCTTTGAAAGCCTTGCTCTGCTTGTGAATCTACTACTGTATATATTCCAACTGGTCCAGATAAATCTCTTACGGAAACTCCACCTGTAAATAATTCTTTTATAGTTACAAGCATTAATTTATACAAACCCAACGTAGTTTCACAAGCATAACTAAACGAATTACCTATTCCTCTTCTTACTGTATTGTCTAGGTTGATTCCTACTACATAGGTCTTACTGCCATCTACATTATCTACCACATTTGGGGTAACTTTTACTTCCTTTTCACTTCCATCGCTGTCTTCTAAAATCATTTCCATCTGCTTGCCTTCACTGGTCATGATATAAAGTTGTACTTCACTCCAACTAGATACTTTTTGCCCATCTATAGAAATTATTTTGTCTCCTGCTTCAATTCCTGCTTCATAAGCTGGATAATCGGGATTGACACTAGCTACGATTGGTTTTGTTGAAACAGAACCGTATATTAATGCCATTACAAATAATAATACAAAGGCAAAAATAAAATTAAAAGTTGCTCCCGCAATCATGATTATGAATCTTTGCCAAACTGGTTTGGCATATAGTTTTCTATTATCCGCTATTTTTGAGTTGTCATCAGCATCTTCTCCAGCCAAACTGACAAAACCACCAATTGGAATTAGTCTAATGCAGTACTCTGTCTCTCCATCTTTTTTCTTAAAATGAAATATTTTTGGACCCATCCCAATTGAAAATTCATATACATAAACTCCAAAAAGTTTAGAAAATATAAAGTGTCCAAACTCGTGCACCAAAATTATTGCACCTAGTATTAATATAAACCACAAAATTGCCATAAAATCATCTCCTAAATTATATTTATCATTAGTGCCATACCAAGTGACACAAATATGACACTATCAAATCTATCTAAGATACCACCGTGTCCTGGTATTAGGTTAGAGTAATCTTTCTTTCCAAAACTTCTTTTGATACTGCTAAATACTAGGTCACCAATTTCACTGAGAACAGTTAGAACAAAAGATAGCACAACAATACTTATTATATTTAAATCTTTTATCAGTGCAAAATAAAATACACTTCCTACAAATACTCCCATAATTGTTCCTACAATACTTCCCTCTATGGTCTTTTTGGGAGATATGCTGGTAAAATGAGTTCTACCTATTAATGTTCCTCCTATGTAAGCATATGTATCAGTTATGAAAGAAATAATAAAAATATATATACACTTAAAAATACTTATTTCTCTCATATCGATAATGGTCCCAAAGGCAAATGCCAAAAAGCTTACAATACCGATGAAATAAAAGGCATCATTAATGTTATATTTTTCTTTATTGTTATAAAATACAATTGGAATAATCAAACTTAAAGTAATTAGAATAAAAATAGTTAGTCTATCGATGGCGAAAAATGTATTATTTAGTAAAAATAAGCCTAATAAAAAGTAAGAAATTAGTTTGATAAACACAATATTGTTATTTTTATATTTGATATCAATTAGTTCCTTAAGGCCAAATAAAGCAGCAATGGTCATTGTAATAGTAAATATTTCGCCACCAAGAAGTAAAGAACCAATTAAAATAATTAATACAATGGCCGCTCCAAGTATTCTTTTTTTCAACTTTTCTCTCCTTTCCTACGCTATCTTATAGTCATCTTCCAGAGAAAAAACGACGTTTTCCTCAATCCAATTCTTTCTAGGTTCTACTGCATCTCCCATCAGAACTGATACGCGTTTTTCGGCTATAGCAACATCTGTGATGTTGACCTTTATCAATTTTCTTTCACTAGGATCCATAGTCGTTTCCCATAATTGATTAGCATTCATCTCACCAAGACCTTTGTATCTTTGAACTCTATAATTTGTTCTTCCTTTAGTCTCTTCTCTTAATTCTTCGTTTGACCACGCGTACACGTGTTTATTCCCATAACTTACTTTATATAGGGGTGGCATAGCTATATATAGATGCCCCTCTTCAATTAGCGGTTTCATATATCTATAGAAGAAAGTTAGAAGTAGACACTGAATGTGAGCTCCATCATCATCGGCATCGGTCATAATTATGACTTTTCCGTAATTGATATCTTTAATGTTAAAGTCACTACCAACACCCGCTCCTATTGTATATATTAAAGTGTTAATCTCTTCATTTTTAAATATTTCTTCCATCTTTGTCTTCTCTGTATTTAATACCTTTCCTCTAAGGGGAAGTATTGCTTGTGTTTTTCTATCTCTTCCTTGTTTAGCACTACCGCCTGCACTCTCACCTTCGACAATAAACAATTCTTTTTCCATAGCCTTCTTACTTTGAGCTGGAGTTAACTTTCCAGACAATAGTTTTTCTGTCTTTTTACCATCTTTTCCTTTTCTTGTCTCTTCTCTTGCTTTTCTTGCAGCTTCTCGGGCTTCTTTTCCCTTGATAGCTTTACTAACTATTTTGGTAGCTACTGCCTTGTTTTCTTCTAAAAAGAATTTTAATTTTTCCGTGACAATGGCTTCTACTATTGTTCTAGCAATAGGCGTTCCTAATTTGGCTTTAGTCTGACCTTCAAACTGTAGTAAATCCTCTGGTATCTGAACTGATATAATAGCGGTAAGACCTTCTCTTACATCTGAGCCTTCAAAACTTTTATCCTTATTTTTTAGATAATTATTTGTTTTTGCGTAATCATTTAATACTTTCGTAATTGCAGTTTTAAATCCTACTTCGTGGGTACCACCATCGCTAGTTTTGACATCATTTACGAATGATACGATGTTTTCAGAGTAGCCATTTGTGTACTGAAGCGCTACAGATACATTAATTTTGTCTTTGCAGGCATTAAAGCATAATGGTTTATGAAGAGTCTCTTTTCCTTCATTCAGGTATTCACAAAAGGCTTCTAATCCATTTTCATATAGAAACTTCTCACTTCTGTTTTCAATTTCATCTATCACTTCAATAGTAAGGCCACTTATTAGGAAAGCACTTTCTTGCATCCTTTCACATATTGTCGAAAAACTAAATGTTGTATTGGGAAAAATATTTGGATCTGGTTTAAATTTAACAGTTGTACCTGTTCTATTAGTTGTTCCTACTTTTCTTAAAGGTATAGTGACTTTTCCACCGTTTTCAAATTTAATATAGTATTCTCCACCATCTCTTCTCGTCACTACTTCCATAACACTACTTAGTGCATTGACAACTGAACCGCCAACGCCATGCAATCCTCCAGATACCTTATATCCTCCTTCTTCAAATTTTCCACCAGCATGTAAAACAGTGTAGATGACTTCTGGGGTCGATTTGCCGGAAGGATGCATTCCTACGGGAAGCCCTCTTCCTTTGTCAGTGACACTAACCGAGCCATCTTTATGGAGTACAATTTTTAAATGATTACCATATCCATTTAAGGCCTCATCTATTGAGTTATCAACTATTTCCCAAACCAAATGGTGAAGTCCTCTCTTGTCAGTTGATCCGATATACATACCTGGCCTTTTTCTAACAGCTTCTAAGCCTTCTAGTATTTTTATTGAATTTTCATCATATTTTGCTGCCATACTATCACTCTTTCTATTAAATACAAAATAATTATACTATAAAAAAAGCTTTCGAGCAAGTAACTAATTACCTTTTAAGCAAAATATTAGTTTGTTATAAAAAAAAGAAAGCAATATTTAGTTAATATTACTTTCCAATATCTTCTTAAATTTGACGCAGTCATCATAACTGTAATTGCTAATCAAGCTGATAGCTATTGCATCATCAACACTAATACTATTACTTTTTGAATGAATTTTTATCTGTTTTAACATCTTAATAAATTTTTTGTAGTCTTCAGTAGTATACTCCATATCGTCTTTAATTGTTTTAATATTAGACTCAATATTGGTATTGGTACTATTTTCTTTTTCTATTATTTCTTTAGACAAATCATTCAATGAAACGGTATTAACCTTAAGTTTTTCTAAAATGTTATTTTTTCTATCAGTTGGTATATCATTAGGTGATATATCCTCTACGACATCTTGAAGTTTAATTTCTTTTCCTACTTTAATGTCGTCATTCAATGCACTTTCCATAATGTCCTGAAGTGTTGCATTTTTAATCTCATCGTATTTTTCTTCTAATATTTTTTGTGGGTCGATGATACTATGACTTTCTATAGGGGTTTCATCTTTATAATATACTGGTTTTAAAGTATTTAGACTATTAACAGCACTCTCTTCTTTTATATCCGCTACTATCTTTTCTTTATTATGACTATCGATAGTATTACCGCTGTCATTAAAATCTAATATATTATTTATGTTAGAGTTCAAGTTTACCGTGCTATTATCTTCAGAGAAATCTTTAACTTCTTCTTTTATAACGGCGTTATTAACCTCTATTTTAGTATTTTTTCTGACTTTTATTCTTAAACATATGCATTCTGTGACATATACAACAGTAAGCGATATAACCCACAAAATAAACAAGTTCATACTTAATTCTAATATTGCTACCAAATTAATATCGGTATAAAGAGATGAAGATGAAAATATATCTATCTTATTTTTAGCAATAATATTCAAAACAATAATAAATAAAATGCTATTTAGGATAAACTCAAAACTGTTAATAATTTTGTATACCTTACTTAACCTTTTGTTTAGAATGGTAATAACGAAAGCAATTGAAATAATTGTTAAGACCGCTATATATACATATATTGATGGAAAATAAATGTTGCTGAAAAATATAGTCGTAAAGTTATCAAAAGTATCTGCTAGTATCTTGTGATTGCTTACAATACTAATTATAAATGTTATTAGTAGTGAAGAGCTCATAAGAAGAAAATACTTTCTTTTATTTATCTTTTTTATTAGGTAAATAAAAGTAAAAATTAGCATCATTACCACTTCAAACAGAACAATTTTATAGTCCATAATTAGATTTAGTAAAACTTGTAACTTTTCTAATATTGTCAAATAGGTCATTTTCACTTCACCCCCTTTTTTATATTTTTTTATTCTTTTTCTATAAGTTCTGCAATATATACAGTCTGATGATAATCATCATCTTTTGTACATGTGATTAGAGTAAGAGAAGTTTTTTCTCTATCTCTAAGTATTCTAACTGTACCGGTTTTTTCTTCATCATATATTTTATATATTTTATATATATATTTTATATTATTATAGTAAATATTAATTGTGTCATCAACACTTAGCTTATATAGATTTGCGAAATAACTATTATTATAGTTTCCAGAATGCCCCGCAATTATAAGATTACCTTTTTCTACATCAGGATAACTAGATTCTGGCAAAACATATAAATTAAATTTAACATTATTTAAGTTCGAATCTTTTGCATAAAAGCCTTTATATAAGTTTATTTTGTTTATCTCTATTATTCCAATGTATTTCTCGTATGCGTAGTCTGTATTAACTGTAGAACTACTACTTTCTTCTTCTGGATTCTCATTAGCTATAATCTGATTTTTCTCGTCTATATTATTTGTTACTGTATCATTTATTGAAGATAGAGCCAAATTCATATTGCTAAAGACAACATCTCTTTTTTCTTTTATATAATTAGAAAGTAAAGCGAGAGTTCCCGCTATAATCAGTATTACTCCCGCTGCCACTTGATATTTAAAATTAATTTTCTTCATTTCTTCTATAATTTTTATATATTATCATAGAACCTAATCCTATAATAATAATTCCTATTAGAGATGCTGTAATTGTTTTAAACGATGATGTATTTGGTACTTCTACTACTTCTGGACTATTATACATAATAATCTCACCATCGACAGTTCCATCTTCTTTCACAGTAAACTCAATTGTTTCTGTGCTAAGGTCATATCCCTCTGGAGCTAAAACCTCTGTTAAGAAATATTTTCCAGGCTCTAATCCGTCGATTATATGAGGCTCTTCGCCCGAAACCCATGCTTCGATTAATTCTCCCTCTTCATTACGAAGTTCAAGACGAGCTCCTGGAAGTTCTTCACCAGTGGTTATATCCTGCTTACTTATCGAGATAGGTTTAGGTTTTTCTTCTGGATAATTTTTCATAACCACCTTAGTTACTGTACCATCACTTTTTATTTCAAATGTAACTGTCTCTGTGCTAAGAATGTACCCATCTGGTGCAATTTCTTCTATTAAAGTATATTTACCTGGTTTTAGTCCCTTTATGATATGTGGCTCATCTGTAGACACCCATGTTTCTATAACTTTTCCATCAGAGTCTTTAATAGTAAGCGTTGCTCCGGGAAGCTCTTTACTTGTCGTAGCATCTACTTTACTAATTTGTACTTCGGTTGTCAAATTGATCTTAAGTGTTACAGAAGCATTTACATCTTTACTCTCTGGATATAAAGTAACGACTGATTGATATTTAGAATTAGTAGGATCATAAGCATAAGCCTTGTTAATAGTTCCTTTGGCACTAACATTAACTTTGAATTCTGTCGACAAAGAAGTTATACTACTTTGAGGAACTTTAACTATAAATGTTTCTCCTACACTAAATGAACTTTTTTCATTACCATTTTTATCAGTTACAATAGCTCCTTCTGGAGCATTTTCTAAACTAACCACATAATTTCCAACTGTTCCAATAGCATTGACTTCTATTTCTGAACTAACGTAATATTTTCCATCACTAGATAGTGATAAATTACTAGTATTCGTATTAGCCTCTATACTTGGTTCAGTATATGTGTAAGAATTAGCACCATTAACTAGTTCTGCTACTTCTTTAACTATTTTAGAATCGTAACCCTTATATGTTCCTTTATCTAAGTTAAAATAGGTAAAAACAGTATCGTTTGGATTTATAAGGTACCAAACAGCAAGACCTGTTATGTAATAATCTGTGTTGTTATGACTAGTCATCGAAATGTTAGGGAAACCATTTGCTAGTACATAAGCAAACTTTGCACCCATTTCTTTTGATAACGTATAATTTTGAACACCATAATGAAGTGCATCATCATGAGGTTCTATACAGTAAACTATCTTTCCGTCGGTAGTTTTCTTAAATGTAAGATTTAATGTACTACCATGTCCTAAATAGTCCGCACCATAAAGCATATAAACATCATCCGAATCAATTTCAAAACCAGATGGTGCTTCCGTTGCAGCGCTGACATTTCTTAGAGAAAACATGCTAAAAATTGCAAGTAAACTAAACAAAATACCACTTATTTTTTTCATTATAATTCCCCCTCCTGAAATCAGTTATATATACTACCACTTTTCCTATGTTTTGTCAAGCTCACCCAAACTAAAAACTACTTTTCTTTTTTCTCTAGCATTTCTTCAATAACAGTTCCAATTGTTGCAACATTTTGTAAGTTTGAAGGAACAATTATCTTTGTCGATTGTCCATTGGCAACTTTTTCTAACGCTTCATAACTCTTAAGTGTCAAAACAGCAGTATCAGCTTTAGCATCCTTGAGAAGTTTAATTCCATCTGCCTCAGCCTTCTTAATTTTGAGTAATGCTTCAGCTTCTCCTTCAGCCATTTTAATCTGTGCTTCCTTATGGGCTTCGGCCTTTAATATGGCCGATTCTTTTTCGCCTTCCGCTATTAAAATACTAGATTTTTTTTCACCTTCGGCTTGAAGTATCTTCTCTCTTCTTTCTCTTTCAGCACGCATTTGCTTTTCCATCGCCTCTTGAATATCTCTTGGTGGCAATATGTTTTTCACTTCGACACGATTGACTTTAATTCCCCATGGATCTGTTGCTTCATCTAATATACTTCTCATTTTAGAATTGATAATATCTCTAGATGTCAACGTTTGGTCGAGCTCTAACTCACCTATGATATTTCTAAGTGTAGTTGCAGTTAAATTTTCTATCGCACTAATTGGATCTTCTATTCCATAAGTATATAGTTTAGCATCAGTTATTTGAAAATAAACGACAGTATCGATTTGCATTGTGACATTATCTTTAGTAATAACCGGTTGAGGTGCAAAATCCTTAACTATTTCCTTTAAGGTAACCTTATTTGATATTCTATCGACAAAAGGTATCTTAAAATGTAGTCCATTAGACCAAGTAGTCAAATAACTTCCTAGTCTTTCAACAACATAACTCTTAGCTTGTGGAACGATCTTTATGTTTGGAATAATAAATATCACCACTAGCACTAAAATAACAATTAAAACTTCCATATCTTTAATCCTCCCATTTTTCTACTTTGATTTTTACACTATTAATAGATAATACCCTTACGAGGGATCCTTTCTCAATGCTTGAATCAGAATAAGCTGACCATAATTTGCCATCGACCTTTACCTCGCCAATATTATCTTTGGTAATATCTTTTGTGACTAGACCCTTCATCCCAATAATTCTATCAATGTTTGTCCGGGTACTAGCTACTTTAAGCTTCTTATATAATTTTTTGCTAATTGGCATGAGCATTATGCCAACTACGACAAAGGTAGCAACTTCTAAATACAAATTATCCGCTATTAGCGACAAAAACATTGCTAAAATACCACTTATTACAAACCAAATGCTAACTAAATTAGTTGTAAACACTTCTAATAATCCCAAAATGATTACAATAATAAGCCAAGCATAAACCATAATATTACCACCTACTTAAACTTATGAGTAACTAATTAATTAATTACATTTATAATATAACATAAATGATAGACAGCTTCAAGACATTCTAACTATTTATGTGAAGATTTTTATTGCTATATAATAAACATCTACGAAAATTAAATTTTTAATGTATTTATTATGTTTGCAAAGATAATTACTTTAATCTTTCTTTTATAATATCATCACTTCTTAACTTTCCTATCAGTAATGAGGAATTAGAATCATGATTTTTAAAATTGTCGTAAACTTTCTTTTCATCAAAATTAGCATAACAATATTTACAAAAGTGCTTACAAGAATTGTAGGAGCCTATATCTACCATTTGAACACAATTACATTTTTTTTCTTTTCTAGCATTCCAATTTTTGTATGCTTTACCTGTCATTTTATACGCTAACTCATGTGATAGACATTCTCCAACTTTAAAACCATATTCACTTAAATTCCTATCTTCAAAACACGTTTGAACTGTCATACCATATTTTTTGGCACTACCGCTAAAGCTTATACCAATTTCTTTATAATCCTTTTCTGTAAATTCTTTGATCTTTAATGTTTTGTTATTGAATCTGACATTTTTATAATCATCTATAAATGAAACTATTATTTTATTTACATATCCGTTTAGCAAAAAACACATTCTTTCAAAGGCCTTTTTATGATACTCGATATTATATTTGTCACTTATGAATACTGGGTCATATCTTATGTATAAATTATCAATACCAATTATATTTGATAGTTCTTTTATTGCCTCAATGATTTTTCCTTTGGATGGGACATTTGGTTCTATGTCTTCTTTATAAGGAGTTAATGTAACATGAAATAGTATTGGTTTATCTATTTCTTTTAAGTGTTTTAAAATTGGTATTGGATTTTTAGTACAAAAAAGAATTGCATCTACGTTATCAAACCTTATCCTACTGACCATTTTAGGATTAAATGGGTTTCTAACATCTACAAAGCCTTCTTTATATCTATTCATGAACCAATCCGTGTAAAAAGCCACTATGTCTGTTCTACCACTAATATTTAAAATCATAAAATACCACCTTAAATAATTTATAGAATTAATGTTAGGAAAGAAGTTTTTCTTAATTGTTAGATAATAATTCCTTCATAATATTTATTTTTATTGTATTTTGATGTTAAGTAAGAATAATCATATATATGATTCCTATGTTCTTTCATCATCTATTTTATGCTCTTCAGTTAACACTTTATCAAAGTCGCAGTTCCATATATTTAGCCTTCCCTTAGCGGGAATAGGGCAAATGGGAACTATGTCTTCAAAAATCCATGCGTATCTTCCTAATTCATATAGACCAAGGCTATATTCTTTTTCATCTTTTTTTATCTCTTCTAAGAATTTTTCATCCATATATACACAATCAACTAAATTTGCTTTACAAATTATATTTCCATAATTCATATCTAGTCCACTGATAAGAGAAAATACATATGGATTATCCAAATACTCTTTGGCTAGTGCTTTACCACTGGCATGTATGTAAAGTTCGCCTCTGTATTTTGTTTTCCAACTTCTCGTTTCTATTTTTTTCTTACCACTCATTATTAATGTGGCAAATGGTTCTTTAATACTTATAACTTTCATACTCAATTTCCTTTTTAATTATTATTAACTTCCTACTAGTTAGTCTTCGGTTTACTTTAACAAAACAATACCCTAATATAATAGAAAAATAGCACTAAATCTTTTAGATTAAGTACTTACTTTCATAATATATAATATCATAAAAAGAGACTCCGATACATCTTTTTAATTTTTAAAATGGCGTCCTCGATTGGAATCGAACCAACGACCTATTGCTTAGGAGAAAGTCAGTTGCAATTTCAAATAGTGTTTGATTTTTTTAAATCCTTATTTTTTCTTGTAAAACTCTGCTTTTTTTCAAATCATATTTTTAAATAACTAACTAATTTTTTAATTATTTTAAATATCTTTTGATTAAATTCGCCACAAAATCGCGACATACTATTTAAAAATTCTGTCCTAACACGAGAACGTCCAATTTTTTCCTTGATTATAGCATAAAATTTTTTATTTTTTATACCAGCAAAATAAAATTTGCTTTATAAAATAATCAAATATAACTATGTATTAATTTTTATATAATATTTACATCATATATACCATAAAAAATTTCAAAATAGTGAAAAGAAGAAATTATATTCTTCTTAATCACTAACTCTAATATTTGTACCATCAATATTTTTATATACTCTTTTTTCATTTTTAGAAACTTTTTTCATAATTTCATCTTCTAAATCAAAACCTAACATTTCTGACAATCCCATTAAATAAATTGCAATGTCAGCAAGTTCTTCGTTTAAATCATCTTTTTTCTTTCTATAGGCTTCAAAAGCTTCAGCTACTTCACCATATAAAAAACAAAATTCTTTTTCTACATTTGTTGTATTAAAACCTTTATTTATTTTGTTTTGCCAAATATCTTTTTGGACTTGTTTTAAATTCATTTTTTACCTCCATATTAAATTCATTATAATAATTTATTACTCTATCTAAATTATAATACAAAAATTCATCAAGTTCAATAGTGTTAAGTGTTTTATCATTATAAATTGTAATAACAGGATATTTTTTATTTTTCACAACTATATATCCTGTGTTATATTCAGTTTCCGTATATGAAAAATAGTCTTTATCATATACTTTATCCATTGTATCTTCGGAAACAAAATGTCCACCATTTTCATATCTTATATAGTTTCTTTTCTTTCTAATATCTAACGGTGATACTAAATTTACAATAATAGTGTTTTCTTTATTTGGAACATAATCAATCATAGATTCTATACTTCTTTTATAAACATTTTCCCCAAATTCTTTCTCATATAATTCATCTCTACCACGAGAAAATTGAATTATATTGTTTTCAGAATGTAAGACAGAAACTGCTTTTTCTAAAATCATATCCCATAAAATAGGTCTAACAATATCATGTCCATTTCCATCAAGAGCCTTTATGGTATAATGATTGATATCGCCATAACTTTCAAAATATTCCTCGTAAATATTTTTCATAAATGTTAAATTATTCTTTAATCGAGCAAATTGTTCTTTACTTAACACTAATGATTTATCATCTAACATAAATGTTTCTACCAAAGGTTCTAAATCATCTATGTCCATATAAATATCATAATATTTTTTTAAATAATTAATAAATGTAGTTTTACCAGAACAAGAATTACCAATCACAATTATATTGTTTGGAAGATATTTGTAATTTATTAAATCAAATTTATTGATTGTTTTATCAAAATTTACTAATGCCCCATATCTTTCTAAAGACATTTGACTATTTCTTATTCCACAAGAAACAGATTCATTAATAGATTTACCATCTATATATTGGGATAAAAAGCCACCAATAAAAGTATCTCCAGCACCAGTAGATGAAACAATTTTACTTTTTTTCTGTACGGGAAAGCTTAAATTTTCTGTTGGTGTTATGACAACTACCGGTTTATCTTCATTTGTAATAATTTTATAAGGAATCGATTTAACTTGTTCTTTTATCAATGCATATTCTTTCATATTACAAAATAAGTATTTTATTTTATCTTTATACTTTACAATATAAGGTATCATATCTTCTATACTATGAATCATCACATCAATAGATAATGTTTGAAATGTAATATTAGGATTACCCAATATAGAATCTATATCCACTCCTTTTCTAAAAGAAATATGTAAGTGATTTATATTAATCATTTTATAAAACATAAAAGGCTTGTTATAATAATATAACCCTTCACAACTTCCTTTGCTTTCATCTAATTTAAATACTGTAATATCATCATTTACATTGCCTAAATTTATAATATTATGACATTTTAATAAATCATTTAATTCTTTGTTTACATTACTTATAATTGCAATATTTTTATTTGAACAAATTCTGCAAGATAATGAACTATATATTGCACTCCCACCATAAGCCTCTCTTTGACCATTTGTAGTTGAAATATAGTCAAGTGAACTATTACCAATAAAACATATATCAATCATCGAATTAACCTCTTAACTTTTTCTTGAATCTGTAATTCATTTTCTAAACTAGTATTATAATGATAAACATCAATATAATCTTCACTATATTGCATAATAGAATTGTATTGTTCATTGAGAGAATTATAATATTGCATAATTGTATTATAATCACTAATATCAGATGCTCTTCTCAATAATAAATCATCTTTTGAAGCAGTCAAATATATAATAGCTGTATTAGATTGTCTATATGCTATTAAAAGTTTTTTATATTCCTCTAAATCTATCTTACTTCTACCTCTTAAAACTGGTCCATATACCATTTCACTTATAAAGGAACGATCTAATACTAAATGACTAGTATCCTCTTTTAATATTTGCATATATTTAGTTATTAAATCCATATTATTTACATCATAATCAAAATGATGTTTTTTCATACCATTCAATACAAAATAATCTACTAAAGTTGTTTTACCAACTCCATCCATTCCTTCAACAATTAGCATAATATGCACCTCTATTCAACACTATTTTTTACATTTACATAAAACTTTTTCCCCTGCTTTAGCGAGAGGACATTCTAGAGGGTTATGTTTATTACAAAAATGCCTTTTATAATAAATTAATACTAAATGACTCCACCAAGTAGCATTAGAAGTATCAGGAATATTTAAACCACCATATCCATTTCTTTCTATAACATCTTTCAAATCTAAATTTTTAGTTAAAGTTTCTAATTCTTTTCTCAAATAATCATGTCCAATGGCTGTTTTATATACAGGAAATCCTAAACAAGGCAATTCCACATCCTTCATACCACTATCTACTGGCATGATTCCCGATTTATAATATCCTCGCATATAAAGAACACAACATTGAGCTACTTTATAAGATGCTCCAGAAACATTTTTAGCAATTAATTCAATCAAGTCTTCATTTGGTAACTTTATTAATTCTTCTGAATATTGTTCAATAAAATTAATCATTGAGCTAATATATTTGTATCTTGTATTTGATAATCCTAATCCTTTGATAACTTCTTTTATCTGCTCTTCTGACATACTTTTTATTTCATCATAATTAAAGCTATCTAAATTATCAATTACTTTTTGATAACTGCGAATCATATTATAAGATATTCTAGTAGAAAGCCCAGCAATTAATAATCTTTTTCGATAATCTGTTACTTTTAATGGCCACCACATATTATCATCATGATTTTTAAAAACTTCTTCACGCACACTATCCTGTCGACTACATATGTCAAGTATATTTTTATATTCTGTCTTTTCCATATACTCCTCCTAACGAATTTTCTCTAATTATTTTAGAAAATAAACTTGAATTACTAGAAATTACTTTTACATTTAGTTTTTTTTCAATATCACTAATCAATTGCAAAGTCGGAAGATTTGTGCAGGAAATAACAATATCTCCATCATAGCTTTGATAATTATCAATAATAAATTTTTCAAGATTATTTTTTCCAAAATCAAAATAATCTTTAGTATTAATTAAATTTAAATTAAGCATTCTATTTACTTGAATATAATTATTTTCAAGTTCATCTTTAACCTTCCCACCAAGTTCATCATTATATGGTGTAATCAATAAACATTTCTTTATGTTTTTTAACTTTGCTTCTTCAATTAATGCCTGAGCTGGATTATTTAAAATATTTAAATTATTACTAACAATAGCAGATGATGTACAAAAATATCCGACATAATCAACACCCAAATATTTTAAATCTTCTATTTTACTTTTACTATCTTCTGCCAAATCTTTCAAATATTGTTCCTTATTTTCCTTATAACTAGTCTTATAATCTAACTTTGCAACATAAAAAACATAATCATTACAATTTAAAATACGCTCATTAAATAAATACTGTAATTCATGTTCTACAGTTAAATTAGTTTTTGGAATTAGTAATCCTATTTTTTTCATAAAACTTCACCTAAAATTGTTCTATTCCCGACATATCCAATTACTTTAATTTTATAAAAATGATCTAATTCTAATTTTTTATTTTTAACAACAACCCTAACTGGACAAGTTGCCATTTGCCTTAAAATTGAATTACCATCTTTATACATTTCCATTCTTAATTCTGAAATAACTAAGCCAATAGGAAAAACTTGTTTTAACATTGGAACAATAAATTCTTTTTCAATAGTATCACTCCATACATGAAATTCTTTTAACATTTCTTCATTATAATGATCAAATTGTTCTCCATAAGGTGAAGTTAATTTTCGAACAAAAACTCTTCGAACAAAATTTCCAGAATTTAATATTTTCTTAAAATTATCTAAATTATATTGTAAAGTTTTTTCCGTTTGACCATCTAACCCATAAATAATATTTATGCCAGGTAATAATTTAGGTAAACCTGTCTTTCCACGTTCTTTACCGTATTTATTAATAATAGCTATTGACTTATGAATATCATCTATAGTCCCATTTAAATTACATTTTTTTCTAACATTCAGATCAAAAGATTCAACTCCAAAAGGTGTAATATTACCGTCGGTTGTATATTTAGCAACCACTTTAGTAATCTCTTCACCTTCTTTTGTGTTGACATTGTGAGGACTAACATTATCTATATGAAGTGTTTTAATGTTTGGACATTTTTCCCATATTTCTTTAAAAAGTAATTCAATTTCTTTAGCATTACATTCCTTATAAGCATAAAAATTTGGTTGTCTTCCTAGTCTGAAATATAAAGCTCCTGCTTCATACAAACTTTGGATTTCTTTTACAATATCTTCTCTTTCTCTAAATTGTAATGGTAATCCTCTCATTCCTTCTATACAAAAAGTACATCCAGGTTTTTTGTTACATCCAGTAGCAGTTTCTATTTCAATAACTAATGGTCTTTCCAATTGCTTTAAAATGTCACTAGAAGCAATTGCTATGTCCTTTAGTTTATCATAATTTGGACTAAATTTATTCCCTGAATTATCAATAAAATAATTATATGTATTACCAAAAATAATATCATTAAATAATTTTTCTGGAACAGTTTTTCTAATATGTCTTCTTGTCAATTCATTACCACCAAGTGAATAAAATAAAACCTTATTAGTTTCTTTTAAGCTATATTTGTTTAATAGTTTTTCCATTTCTAAAAAAGTTGGTGGTTCTGCTGAAACATATTCATATTTTACAAAGCATCCCATAACTACATATATATTGTTTGCGCCATATAATATTTGTTTTATATTATCTTTATTCTTAGTTGTATTTAAAATTCTCTTATTAAATGATTTTTCAAAATGTTTTTCGCCATCAAAATATCTTAAATCATCTATTGTTAAATAATAATATTTCCTTTTCTGCTGTGACAATACTCCTGCAATATATCTTGAATGGACACTTAAAAATGGTGGAACGCCTAATCCCGAAGGTTCATCTGTATATCCATCAATAATAACATCATAATTCATAAATTTCCTCCTAATCAATCAATGTACTAACGTGAAATGGTAAAAATTTATTCCCAAGTTCTTTAATTCCTTTAAACAAAATATCATGAGTATCATCTATTAATACTGCATATTCATATTTGTTTGATTTCAATTTCTCCTTAATAACTTGAATTTTTTTATCTTTTCGTGATTCAAAACTTTCATTATAAGTAAAAATCCTATTTTCTTGTTTTATAAAATTAGCATATTTATTGAGCCACTCATTTTTTTCTTCTGCTTGTTCCTTAAAAAAACAGGAACTTAAAATATAAATTTCAAATTTTTCTTCAGCATTTATTTTTTTTAAATTATTAATTGTCGTATATATAGGTCTTTTTTTTAAATAAGTTCCCGGAACATTATTTTTTATATTTTCTCCTTCACCAAATCTGTAATCTGCAATAACACCATCCATATCAACAAAAACAGCTAATGAATCAATTTTTTTATCATTGACAATTTGCTTTAATACTTCTAATAAATACATTTGCTATCCACCTCCAAAAAGTAATCTTCAAAAAGTGTGCATAATTGTTGTTGCACATGTACTCACAATATTTGCCATTTTTTTCCTTTTACTAGTGTATATTATATCATAATTAATTATTTTATAATATAAAAACTAACTATTTCTAGTTAGTCAATTCCTTATGGCGTCCTCGATTGGAATCGAACCAACGACCTATTGCTTAGGAGGCAATCGCTCTATCCTACTGAGCTACGAGGACACAATTAAATTATACCAAAAAAAAGAGAAAAAGAAAAGATCTTTTTCTATAAAACATAAGTAGTTAGAACAAAATAAATTGCGGCTGCCAATATAATAAGTAATAAAACGAGTAAAAAAGCCTTCAAACCAGTATGGTTTTTCTTTTCCACAAAAGAAGTATCAATTTCATCATCATTTTCAAAATCTTTCTTCGTGAAATTAAAGGAACCGCTGTAAAATGTTTCTCCATCTCTTACTTTTTTTATCATAGTAATTTCATCTTTTACTATTGGATCAGTGACAACTGTATTATCACTACCCTTTAAATCAGTCAGTATGTCGAGTGGTAGAGAGTCAGTATTGGCACCTTTTTTGCTTTCTACTTCTGGGAAAGAGACTTCTATGGCATCATCATTACTGGGTATATTGGCATCTTCTAACTTTGTCAAGAAATTAACATCTTCTCTTCTTTTTTCTCTTGCTTCTTGGTTTAATTTAAAGCTCGTTCTCTTTGCTTCTTCCAAAAGAACATTTATATCATATACTTTATTTTCTTCTTTTTTTATTCCATCTCCAAGAGGTCTCTTATCGACAACATTTTTTTCTTTGGCTCTACGATATTCATCTCGGCTAGATATTATTTTCTTTAAGCCATCGATGTCGATCTCATTAGAATTATCGGGAACAGGTAAATTGTCCATATCAGATATTTGACTAGATATTTCTTTATAAAGCTTCTCATTTTTTTTACTTCTTTCAAAAGTCATTTCTTTTTTATAATATTTATCCATTCTACTTTCCATATCTATTACCTCTATCATATATATGATATCACATTTTTAATTTAAATAAAAGATTTTATTGATTTTTTTTGTATTTTTGGTATAATTGAGTAGAAAGAAGGTAGAGAATGAAATTAAAAGTGGACAAAGACAAATGCATCGGTTGTGGACAATGTGTAAGTATTTGCGGAGAAGTTTTCGATTTTGATGATGATAATCTTGCAAAAGTAATTGCGGAAGAAGTACCAGAAGGTTTAAATGAGGAAGCACAGACAGCACTAGAAAATTGTCCAACCGAAGCAATTAGAGAAGCATAATTTAACGTGGTATTCTAACCAAAGTAATGACTTAAAAAGATAGTTTTTGTAGAGAAATCTATCTTTTTTTTAAACAGTTATTTAACATTAAACTATCTTTAATTTAAGATAAAAATACTCCATCTTATTCGATGGAGCTTTATTCGACTGATTTTAATGAGTCGATCATATTTATCTTTTTCAAAATAAAATATGTTACGAACTGAACTAATAATGTAAATAAAATCATGATAACAAATGTGTATATATAGCTTAAAAAATGAACATCTTTGACAAATAGTATCTCATCTGTTTCAGCAACAGTTAAAACAAATAGATTTAAGGATAATCCTAAGACGATTCCAATTGCAATACCTATAATTGTTAAAATAACAGTTTCACGATAGACATATGTAGATACTTCACTATCGTGAAATCCTAATACTTTTAAACTTGCAATTTCTCTTTTTCGCTCACTTATATTAATAGTAGTTAAATTATATAAAACTGTTATAGCTAAAAAGGTCGAAAAACCAATTATTAAATAAACTATATCATTCATTCCATCTATTATATCTTCAAAAATCGACATATTATCTTTGGTGTACTGAATACTATTAAAATAATTGGAAGATAGCAGACTATTACCAACTTCTTCGGCACTATCATCTTCAAAATTTAACATTACTGCATTATATGTTGCATCTTTAAAGACTTTTTCATAGTATGTTTCATTCATATAAACATAATTATTTACGTAGTTTTGACATACGCCACTTACTTTTAAAATAAATAACTCATTATTGCTATTTCTTATCTGAAATGTATCGCCTTTTTCAATTCCTAGTAATTCTGCCATTTTTTCAGTCACAATAACTCCGTAGTCGTCTAAATTAAGTTCATTTCCTTCTAAATCATATAAATGTAAATAATTATATATATTACTGACATCTTGGAAGGCCATAACATATACATCTAATGTTTTATTTGAAGCTTTAAATGTATAAGATTCTATATTAGTATATATTTCGTTAGTAAGGCCTTCTTGAGCTAATACACTGCTGATTTCTTCACTTGTTTCTGCTTGATTTTCTTTAAAGAAAGCAAGAGCATCATAAATTTGAATTTCTTTAAATTGTTTATCTAAAAGCGAACTTATACTATCTTTAATACCAAATCCTGTCAATAGTAATGCTGTGCATCCCGATATGCCAATAATGGTCATAATAATACGTTTTTTATAACGGAAAAGATTTCTAATTGTTACTTTCCATGTGAAAGAAAGGCGATTCCAAAGTTTTGGAATTCGTTCTAATAGTACCTTGCGCCCAATTTTAGGGGATTCTGGTCTTAATAGATTGGAAGGCATATGCTTAAAATCACGATTAGTAGCAATATAAGTAACTGCCGACATAACTATAAAACATACGACTATAATTATAATACTGTTTTTTATATTAAAATATGTTATTAGGGCTGGAATAGTAAATGATGAAGTGTATACATCGAATAGCGCCAAAGGAACAATATAGTATCCTATAAGCAAACCTATGACTAACCCAATAATAGAAGCCAATAATACGTAGAAGATATAACTTCCGATAATTTTCCCTTTTGATATTCCTAAAGAAGTAAATATTCCTATTTCATTTCTTTCTTCATCAATCATTCTAGTCATTGTATTCATGCACATAAGAAGAGCCACTAAAATAAAGAAAACAGGGAAAACGCTTGCAATAGCATCAACTTTAGTAGCGGCTTCATAAAATGTTGTATACCCGCTATTGTCTTCACGATCCAACAAATACCATACTGGTTTTTCCAAAGCTGCTACATCTTCTTTTGCACTTTCTATTTCTTTTTCAGCATTGTTAATTTCTTCTTGATATTCTTGATAGTTTTTATTGTATTCTACCCTAGCTTGTGCAAGGCTTTCTTCTCCAGATATTATTTCTTGATATGATGTATTTAGTATTTCTAAATTATTATTATATTCCTCTTGCCACTCTTTTTCTTTTTCTTCTAGCTGTTTTTGGCCATCTTCTAATGTCTTTATGGAAGCTTTAAGACTAATTAGTCCCTCTTTTGAAGTGTTTAATAACTCTAGTTGATTTGACAAAGTTAAGTATTCTTCCGATGTACTATCTAGTAATTTCATTGCTTCATTTATTTGCATTATCTCTTCTTCAAGAGACGAA
The DNA here is from genome assembly GCA_944329195.1 of uncultured Bacilli bacterium. Taxonomy (GTDB): domain Bacteria; phylum Bacillota_I; class Bacilli_A; order RF39; family UBA660; genus CAG-302. The sequence continues at coordinate 26,833 of CALVHX010000014.1, forward strand.
ATAGTTAAATCTATTTGATCTTGCGTGATACCATAGGTATTTAAGCTTTCATTTATTTGCGCACGTGCTAGTTCTATTCTAGATTTTTCATTAGCAAGAGCTTCTTCCACCTGTTTTTTTGTCTCATCTAACGTACCCACTCCATTTTGGTAGTCACTTCTTGCTCTTTGTAGTTTTTTTTCACTACTAT